>DBFP01000049.1:0-639 GCA_002294405.1 Anaerolineales bacterium UBA877
AAAGAGAAGGATTATGCCTCCCAAGTGCTGCTCCAATGGTTCATCACCGAGCAGGTTGAGGAGGAAAAGAACGCGGCAGAGATCGTCCAACAGTTGGAATTGATCGATGCCCACGGTACGGCAGTGCTGATGCTCGATCATCAGCTCAGCAAACGCGGCAGCAAATAACCCTTCCGAACCTGAAGCCAAAAACGCTTCAGGTTTTTTTTCCCTTGACTTCGTATCCCGGGAATTGTATGATGAGGATATGAATGAGAAATTAACTGCTGACGAAAAACAGACGTTGCTGCGGCTGGCACGCCAGGCGCTTGAATCGGGAGTGCGTGGAAACCCATTGCCTCCATTGGACGATGCCAGCCTCACACCCGTGATGCGTGACTTTGGGGCTTCTTTTGTGACACTTACCAAACATGGCAACTTGCGCGGCTGCATCGGAGCGCTGGAACCTTATCAGACACTGGCTGAGGATGTACGCGAACACGCAGTGGCTGCAGCCCTGGAAGATTATCGTTTTCCCACGGTCCAGGAAAAGGAATTGGGTGAAATTGTGATTGAAGTGTCAAGGTTGACTTTGCCAGTCAGCCTGAAATACACGGATGCCACTGATTTGCAATCCAAGCTGCACCCGGGAATAGACGG
>DBFP01000049.1:658-15538 GCA_002294405.1 Anaerolineales bacterium UBA877
ACGGATAAATTCTACAACGATTGTGCTTCGATATCCTTCCAGGTTTCATTGGGCAGGTGCATGTATTTTGCCAAAAGGGGATGGACACGCTTGATCTCTTGTGCAACCCGCAGCGCCACCCGGCGCATCGAAAAATGAGCATTCGCCGCGGAGCGCAGTTGGCAAAATGCAAATGCTTCGCGCAGGTTCAGGGTGAACAACATGCGGCGGTTAAATCCATTTGGGACAACGTAACTGGCCACATCCGGATTCCAGGCAGATAATCGCTCATAGGCTTGCGCGGCGGTATTCATCGCTGAAAGATATTGGGCTTCGAAACCAGCTTCCACGATCTGGCGGGGGGTTGCGAAACCATTCCGGGCGGTCAAACTTTGGGGCGTCTGCGTCATCATGCGGTGGCGCTTGAACTCCACGTATGCTCCCTGGTCGAGGATAAGATCGAAAGTGTAGGTTGTGTGTTCCAGTTCGCGCAAAGGTGCATCGTGTTCCCCCAAGGATCCCAGTAACTTCCCAGCCATATTAACAAGTTCTGATTCGGAGAGTGAACGCACCTTATCCAATGCGTGTAGATATGGTATCTCACCAAATTTATATATCCCTGCTGCCAAGATTCTATTTTCGCCTTCGGGATCGTAATCGATCAACTGGCACCAATCAGATGCATCTGCAGATTTTTCACGATGGATATTGGCTTCGTCGCCAGGGAATATGCCGGTAAACGCGGTGCTGGTTTCAGACAGGTAGGGCATGGGATTGGCATACTTCACCAGGGTCGGGATTTCTGCCATGGCAGCATTTTTTACTTCTTCCCCGATATCCCGAACCTCCTGCAAGGGGTGAGAAAGCATCTTTGCGATGGCATGTTCCAGCACACGCGCATTGGCAGTCATGCCCAGGTTGGCAAGGCTTGCGGCGGGAAGTAAGTAGCGGCACGAGTCGACATACTGGGATCGAATGCGTCGATCGAAAGCATCTTCTGCCTCATTTTCACGGCGCGGATGCTTTTGTTCCACCAGCGAACGAACTGGACCCAAGGATTGCGCATAGGTATCAAACAACAATTTACATGTACTCAAGAATAGTTCCCGCAGTGGATGACCTTCCAGTTCTGGCGGAATGATGAAACGATCGGCATCCCACTTCTGGTAGCGGGTCGATTTTTCGGTATAAGACGCCAGGCGGTTTGACTCGATGCATTCCACCGCCAGCCGCGAAACATTTTCCATGGCAATATGCAGAACAGCATGTTCAGCAACTGAAGCATGACCGTACCCAACGACCCAGCGTTCATGGAATTTAGCGCTGGAAGCTTCAGTTAATCCTGTGGCGATTTCGCGAAATGACTCTGGCGAACGGGAAGTCTTGGCGAAGGCAACGGCTATGGTTTCAGGACTGAGTTCTTTGGGGGAGAGCAGGTAAACCTGGCGTTTCGACATGCTTTTTAATATAGACGAAAACGTACGGCTAGTCAACCGATGCAAAGACAAAAGGTTGTCTGATTCTCCACTTAGCATGCTGATTTCCTAACTATTTATAATGAAGCGTGCACCCAACGACAGCCATCTTTTTTATAGTAGAATATTGCATCCCAATTGGAATATGCGTGAAATGAATAAAACCGCAATCTTAGTATTAATTACCGCAGGAATCACCCTGGCACTCTGCTGCTGCCTGGTCTTCGCCCTCGCTGCTGGAATTTTTACTTATAAACAAATCCAGCATGTAATTCCCACAATATCTGCATTCCAGACAATCATCCCCAACGATATTACGCCGACACCTTTCGAGATCACGCGTCAACCGGTGGATGAGAACAACTCCTCAACGCTGCGCCTGCTGGAAAAGATCATCATCCCGGATAATGACCCTGCAGTTCTGGCATGCCGCTTCAAGCATGTTTGTAATGTGCCTCCCACCGTACCAGCTCCTGCCAATTGGTTTGAGCCGGGGGGGCAAACCCAACTTTGGCTGCTAAATGCCGATTCCAATGAGTATTCAAAGATATCGGTCACACTTCAGGTAGTGACCCCGCATGCCTACTTGTGGGTGGAGGACGGTGTAGACTTTAACAAGGATGAGGCGCAGACATTGGTGGACGCCTTTGAAAACAGCATCTACCCAACAGATCGTGAATTCTTCGGTTCTGAATGGACTCCCGGCGTGGATGATGATCCGCATTTATATATTGTCTATGCCAGCCACCTGGGAGGCAATGCCGCGGGTTTCTTCAATCCCGGAGATGAATATCCCCCCCAAATCAACCAACACTCAAATGCCCACGAATCTTTCTATATTGACTCCTCCGAAAGCCTGGCAGACNNCCCGGACCTAAATATCACCGATTGGCTTGGAGGCTCGGGGGATAACGGGCCTCACTATGGGGCTAGTTTTCTCTTTGTCACGTATTTCCTGGATCGTTTTGGAAAGGATGCCACCCAGGCGCTGGTCCACGACCAGCAGAATTCCATAGCAAGTGTGGATGATGTATTGCAGCAACTAAAATTTATCGACCCCATTTCCGGAAGACCGATCACAGCTGACGATTTCTTCCTGGACTGGACAATAACCAATGCCGTGAATGAAGAAAATGCGGCTGACGGTCGCTATTTTTATCACAACTACCCAAATTCGCCCACCATGAGCGATACGGAAGATATTGCCACCTGTACCCAGGATCAAAATTCGCGCACAGTAAATCAATACGGCGTGGACTACATCCGCTTTACGTGCCGGGGTGATCACACAATTAATTTTACCGGTGCCACCCTCACCCATCTTCTGCCTGTCGATCCCCATTCCGGTTCATATGCTTATTGGTCAAACAAAGGCGATAAATCCGATATGACCCTTACACGCCAATTCGACTTGAATGGCGTTTCTGGGCAGATCTCCTTCAACTATTGGACCTGGTTTGACCTCGAAAATGACTATGATTACCTCTACCTGGAAACCTCCACCGATGGAGTATCCTGGAGTATTGTTACCACCCCATCCGGTACCGCTGAAAATCCCTCCGGAGAAGCATACGGTTGGGGATACAGCGGCCAATCCAACGGTTGGATCCAGGAAACAGTGGACCTGTCCCAGTACGCGGGTCAGGAGGTTTGGCTGCGATTTGATTACATTACCGATGCTGCAGTAACCTATAAAGGATTCCTGGTGGATGACATATCCATTCCCCAAATCGGGTATTCCGAGAACTTTGAATCCAGCGAGGGTGGCTGGGTGGGGGAGGGGTTTGCGCGGGTGCAGAACATCCTGCCGCAGACTTTCCACCTCGGGCTGATCAGCCATACAGACGCCGGGACAAAAGTGGACATTTTTCCAGTTAATTCAGACGGGACGGCACAAATCCCCGTAAGTATTGGCAGCAACGGGGTGCAGGATGTTGTCCTGGTTGTCACTGCCACAACACGCTTCACGCTCGAAGAGGCTGCCTACCAATTTGAAATTCGATAAATTCAGAGGCGGTAAATATATAACACCCATACCATGCATTTCGGGAGGAACCCATGTCACCAACACAACACCCTGAAGTTATGGTTTTACTCACCCTGGCAGAATACCAGACCGGAACCATCGTCTCGCGCCAAATATCCAAGGCGGAAGGGGGGAACGTCACCCTTTTCGCTTTTGATGCAGGGCAGGAACTGAGCGAGCATACAGCCCCTTTCGACGCCCTGGTCCATGTGCTGGATGGGGAGGCAGAGATCAAGATCTCGGGAAAGCCCTTCCAGGTGAAGACCGGAGAGGCCCTCCTCATGCCAGCAAACCAACCCCATGCATTGAAGGCGGCAAAAAAATTCAAGATGCTGTTAACGATGATTAAGGCTTAGAAACCGTAAAACCAATCCTTCTGAAATTACAAGTGAATTTTTCTGAGTATTGTTTTATTCCTTTCGAAAAATGCCCAGGTATTTTCCAACCTGGTAGAATCCAGCCACAAAATCTGAGAGAGGCTTGAATGGATAAAATCTTAAAGATCACAGGTTGGGTGCTGGGTGGATTAGTGATCCTCCTGTTGCTGGTGTCAGGATTGTTCGCATATTGGTACCTGCGACCCAACCATGCCGAGGTGAATGGAAATATTGTTTTGGATTCCTGGGATATCACTGCCGACAGGATGCATAATTCCAACACCGACATGATCGAATGGCAGGGATCATTCTATATTGCATATGTTTCATCCCCGTACCACTTTGGAAGCAACAAGTCCGATTTGCATGTTAAAGTATCCACAGACCAGGGTCATACGTGGGAAGAAGTTAATACATATAATCCCACAAATGAAGATATCCGCGACCCGAAATTTGCAGCCATTGGCAGCCGTTTATTCCTTTATGCCCTGAAAAACACCTCTCTCGTGGCGGAACCATATATCACGGTTTATTCCTACACTGAAAATGGCAAGGTCTGGAAAACCTTCGACACTGTCCCCGGACTGGAAGGCTGGTTGTTCTGGCGCCCCAAGACCCAGGATGGACAGACCTTCTTCAATGCAGCTTACTGGTACCAGCATGGGAAATCCGTGCTGTTGAAATCCACTGACGGGATCAACTGGGAGATCATCTCATATATTCACCAAGGGGATCGCAACGATGAAACAGAAATCCAGTTCCTGCCAGACGGACGCTTGCTGGCTACAGGACGGTTGGAATACAGCGGTTTCGCCGATGGAGCGTTCGGTGACGCCAGGGGAGCCACGTTGATTGCTGTTTCGAGTCCCCCATATTCAGAATGGACCGAGCTTGTCCAGAGTCGTGTCACCCGCCTGGATGGTCCAATCCTTTTCACTTACCACGACAGGATTTACGCAGCCGGACGATACCAACCGGACCTGGGTCATTCCGGACCGCTGACCAATCAAGGCAGCATTCTTTCCCGCAAGCGGACATCCCTGTTTGAGGTGCGCACAGATGGCCTTGCCTATATTACCGACCTGCCCAGCGCAGGCGATACCTCGTACACCGGTGTGGTGATCGCCGGGGATACCGCTTATATCTCCTATTACACCAGCGCAATTTCGCGCGACTATTCTTGGATACTGGGGATGTTTTCCCCGTCTGCTGTACGCATGGCTAAAGTCAATCTTCCAGCCCTCGAGGCGGTGGCAAACCAGACTCCAGCTAAATAGAAACCAGCTTCCTTCCCGGGAGGCGAGCATCAAAATACTCGACAGACCTTTGAAAATTATGCCAAATAAAATTCCACCCCGTTGGTTCTTCACCAACGGGATGGCGATTTATATATGGATCGCGTTTCCCTCTGCAACGTGGGCCACTTCCATAAGCACTTCAGATAATGTCGGGTGGGCGTGGATGTTACGGGCAATCTCCGCGGGAGTCAATTCCATCATGCGAGCCAGGGTCAATTCGGGCAGCAACTCGGTGACCTCGGGACCGACCAGCGTCGCCCCAAGGATCTCACCGTATCTCTCGTCGACGACCAGCCTGACCCAACCCGTGTAATCGCCCAACCCAAGGGCTTTGCCGTTTGCCTGGAAAGGAAATTTCCCCACCTTCACTGAGAAACCCCTTTCTTTTGCCTGGGCTTCGGTTATACCAAAGGAGGCAACCTGCGGGGAACAGTAGGTTGCCCTGGGCATCATTTCAAAATCCAGGGTCACAGTTTCGTGACCAGCGATATTCTCTGCACAAACAATGCCCATTGCCGAGCCTACATGCGCCAGCATAAGTTTGCCGGTGAGATCACCGATGGCCCATATGCCAGGAACATTGGTCGACATTTTCCCATCGATCTCGACAAATCCATGCGCATCGACTTTTACCCCGGCTGCTTCCAATCCCAGCTCCTTGGAATTGGGGCGGAAACCGGTGGCTACAAGCGCCAGGTCCGCTTCCAAAACCTGGGTGACCCCCTGGGCGGAGACGGCGACTTTTACACCTGTTTTTGTGGTCCCGACCGATTCGACCGTGTGCCCGGCGAGAAGTTTCACCCCGCGTTTTGCATAGATCTTAGCGACCTCAAGCGCGGCTTCCTCGTCTTCCAACGGCAGGATGTGCGGCAGCATTTCCACAACAGTCACCTCAATGCCGTAAGAATTCCAGATGGTGGCGAATTCCATCCCGACGGGACCTGCCCCGATAATAATGACACTCCCAGGGAGAGTCTCACTGAGAATTGCCTCCAGATAGGTGACGACCTTTTTGCCGTCCACTTTCCAGGCGGATGGGACTGAAGCACTTGCCCCCGTTGCCAGGATGATGTTTTTCGCTGTAACCTGGGTCAATTTGCCATCCTTGTCGGTGATGGAAACTGCTCTCGAATCAGGAGATGAACTGGGGACTAATTTCGCCGAGCCGAAGATCACTGTGATGTTGTTCTTCTTCATTAAAAACCCAACACCCTTCACCAACCGATCCGAAACCTGTCGGGAACGTTTGACTGCGGCGGGATAATCCAGTTTCAGGTTCTCAAAAGAAAAACCAAAATCCCTGCCGCGCTCACGCAGGATATGGGCGATCTCCGCATTGCGCAACAGCGCCTTGGACGGGATGCAGCCGACATTAAGGCAAACCCCTCCCAGCCACTGCTTGTCTACGATGACAGTTTTAAGTCCCAACTGGGCAGCCCGGATGGCAGACACGTACCCGGCAGGCCCGGCGCCGATCACGAGAACGTCATAAGTATCGGTCATGATTATGCTCCATAAATTTTCTTGTCGATTATTAATTAATCAGCAATTCGCTTGATAATTCTCATATGTTATCCGAGATAACCCACTATTCATTCCATCTTTCCAGAGTTTCCTTAACCTTGGAAAGGAAATCATCCGCACTGGCCCCATCAAGGATGCGGTGATCAAAAACAAAAGATAAATACACCATCGGCAGGATGGCAATGGCATCCTTACCGGACAAATCACCGACCACGACCGGTCGTTTCTGGATGACCCCCACCCCCAGGATCCCGACCTGCGGTTGATTGATGATCGGCATGGCAAATAATGATCCACTGACGCCGTGATTTGTAAGGGTAAAGGTTCCCCCCTTGACCTCGTCTGGATGCAACTTTTTGGTACGCGCCCGTTCGGCGAGATCATTGACCGCCCGGGCAATCCCAAGGAGGGATAATTCATCCACGCGACGCAACACCGGGACGATCAGACCTTCCTCGCCGAGGGAAGTTGCCATGCCCACGTTTATTTCGGAGTGAACCAGGATCCCTTCTTCGGTCCAGGAGGAATTAACCAGGGGAAATGCCTTCAGTCCCGAGGCAATTGCGGCGATGAAATAGGGTGTGTAGGTAAGATTTATTCCCTCCGCGGCAAAGGAAGCCTTGTTGGACGACCGGTGGGCGACCACCCGGCTCATATCCACTTCCATGACAGTTAATACGTGAGCGGAAGCGTCCCTGGATTGCAGCATGCGTTCAGCAATTTGCCTGCGAATGGTGGTCAGCGGATGGAGCGTGCCGCCTGTTCCGGAAGAATCCATGCCTCCGTCCCTGTTCACGACTCGATTTTCAAGGAAAGAAAGGATATCCTGCTTGGTAATTCTCCCGTTCAAACCAGTTCCCGAAACACTGGCAAGGTCAACCTTATTTTCTGATGCAATTTTGCGCACCACCGGTGATAGAAACCCGGGATCACGCCCCATCCCGGTAGAGGCTTCCATAATTTTGGGTAAGTCGACTTTTAATTGATGGTCCCCTTTCAATTCTCCTCCCGGTGTTGGTTCATTTATTACTGGAATTTCTTCTTCCGCCTGTCCGATCCATGCCATGACATCCCCCACCCGGGCGGTGGTATTTTCGGGGACCAAGATTTTCAAGACCATGCCAGAGGCCGGGCTGGGGATTTCTGTGACCACCTTGTCGGTTTCCACCTCGAGCAGCGGATCAAGTTCGTTGACCGGGCTGCCTTCAGATATCAGCCATTTGACAACTGTAAGTTCATCCACACCTTCACCCAGTCGCGGTACAAGTACCCTGGTGGCCATATTTGCTCACTTTCTTACTGCGCAGGAGTAACTAATTTTATCGTAATTCATGGTGACCCGGTCTTTAGCTTAAAGCAAGCGCGGGAAGGACGCGGGCCTGGCCTCATGCAGCAATCCATAGACCGCGTCGAAAATTGTTTCCGCGTTCGGCTTGGACCAATAATCTCCGTCGGAACCATAAGCGGGACGATGTTCTGAACCTGAAAGCGTTGCAGGGGCTGAGTCCAGCCAGGCATACCCTCCCTGCTTCTCCAGGACATTTTGGAGCATATAGGCTGTGGTCCCGCTAGGAACATCCTCATCCACGAAAAGGATGCGTCCTGTTTTTTTCAATGATTCAACAATATTCTCACTAATATCGAAGGGCAGGAGGGATTGCACATCAATCACTTCAGAATTGATACCCACCGTGGCAAGTTTCGCGGCAGCCTCGAGGGCGATCCGTACGCAGGCACCATAGGTTACGATGGTGGCATCGCTTCCTTGGCGTACAATTTCCGTGGACCCTGGCGGGATGGTCACCTCGGAAATGTTGGCAGGCATCTGCTCCTTGATGCGGTAGCCATTCAGGACCTCCACTACAATCGCCGGGTCTCCGGACTTGAGCAGTGCGTTGTAAAATCCTGCTGCTCGGGTCATGTCACGTGGAACGAGCACGTACATGCCGCGCACAAGATTGATGATCCCTGACATCAAAGATCCAGAATGCCAGATACCCTCCAACCGGTGGCCGCGGGTCCTCACGATCACGGGTGCTTTTTGACCACCCTTGGTACGCCACAAGAGTGTCGCCAGGTCATCCGACATTAACTGCAATGCGTATAGCAGATAATCAAGATATTGAATTTCAGCGACCGGGCGCAAACCACGCATTGCCATGCCGATAGCCTGTCCCAGGATGGTGGCTTCCCGGATGCCTGTATCGGTCACCCGCAGCGGACCGAATTTCTCCTGTAATCCGTGAAAACCCTGGTTCACATCCCCCAATTTTCCCAAGTCCTCGCCAAAAGCCACCAATCGAGGTTCACGAGCAAGGGCAGCATCGAAGGCAGCGTTGACAATGTCAAATCCCATTACCAGGGGGGAATCAGCAGCATAAACCGGCTTTACTTCCGGTACGCGCAAAACCGAGTCAGCATTTGGAGAAGTTAGAAAGGTGGAATAACGATTCTCTTGTTGAGGGTCCAGCGCACGCGAGCGCTCCAATAAACCCTGGCGAACGGAGGGGGTTTCATCGGCGGTCAGGACAAGCGCCTCGTGGATTGAACCTGCAATATCCCGTCGGACGGGATTGGGAATTTCAGTCAGCCGGGATCGGATCTGGTCCAGCTGGGCAGTGTGCTGCGAAACCCGGGACGTGCCTGCAAGGAGGTCCACGGCTTCAGTCCGCTCCTGCAGGAGTGGGGCTTGATATGCCTCCCAGGCCTTTTTACGGGCTGACTCCATCCCCTGGCGCTCCTTATCTTCAACTGTCACAAGGAGGGCATCGCTCGCGACCCCGCTCTCGATGATCCACTCCCTGAATTTACGATTGCAATCCCACTCAGCCTCCCAGGCAAGACGTTCGGGAGTCTTGTAACGTTCGTGTGAGCCAGAGGTGGAGTGACCAAGAGGTTGGGTGAGTTCGGTGACATGCACCAGCGCAGGAACATGGTATTGGCGGGCGGTCTCGGCGGCTGTTTTATACGTCGCCAGCAAGAGCCGATAGTCCCAACCCGGGACGGTATACAGATCGTAGCCCCGGTCGCACTGTTCTGCCGGGCAGGGGTCGCGCTGAAATCCCTTCAAGATGGAACCGATATTTTCCTTGACCATCTGGAACTGGTTGGGGACAGATATGCCATACCCATCGTCGTAGATGGATATTACCGCAGGGGCGTGAAGCACCCCGATGGCATTGACAGCCTCCCAAAACACCCCCTCAGCCGTGGAAGCGTTACCGATCGATCCCCAGGCAACCTCATCCCCGTCATGGGAGAATTGAGTGAATTGCTTGAGTGCCTCCAACTTCCGGTACAAGACTGAAGCGTAAGCCAGGCCTACCAGGCGTGGCATCTGGGCTCCCGTGGGCGATACATCTGCTGCGATGTTATACATTTCGGTCTGGTTTTTCCAGGAGCCGTCAGCGTTGATGAAGCGGGAGACAAAATGGCCGACCATGGATCTCCCGGCAGTCGCAGGATCGGCTGTCAAGTCTGCGTGGGCATAAAGCTGGGCAAAGAATTCCTGAAAGGGGAGAGCACCTAAGGCATGGACCCAGGTCTGGTCGCGATAATAACCGGATCGCCAATCTCCCAACCGGAAGGCATGGGCCATGGCTGCCTGCGGAAGTTCCTTGCCATCCCCAAAGATGCCAAACTTGGCCTTACCGGATAGCACTTCCCGACGCCCGATGATGGATGCCTGCCGGGATCGAACCACAAGGCGGTAATCGGATATGATCTCGTTTTCAGGGAGGGGGAGGCTTAATCCCTTTTTTTGATTTACCATAAACTTGAACCTTCATGCCACACTGATCATGATTATATACGGGAAATATAAGTCTCCAATTAATATTGATTTCAAAGGGGTTGGAGGATTTTATGGATCATTTCTTCCACCATAAATGATGATGTTTTGAAAAATTTAGAGGAATTCGCGTATCGTTCTTGGGGCAGGGTCCAACAATTTACGGCGCAACACCGCTGATGTCTGTCACATATTCGAGTGCCCCCTGGCAGACAGGAGTCAGATGGGTGGAAATATGTTTCCAATCAAGCGGTTCTGCGAGGCGGCTGGTATCATCCACTGCCAAGCCAAGGCAGCCGGGTCCGGCGTTATAGTTTACCAGGGTAAAACGCCAGAGATCTTCAAATGCCACCGGTGAATTTGTCCTATTGTTAAGGTCAACGACCATGCCGGTCTGAACACAGTTGGCAACTATGGTTTCAGCGAAGATACTCACACTGTTTTCCGCCCGCTGCATGTCAATGCCCATTTGGCAATCCGGGCAAAAGGCGTTCACGCTGCTGACTAGGGCATTCCGCAGTTTATCCTGCTGTTTTCTATCCAGGTGGGGATACCCCAGCCGGCAAGCAGTCGCATCCAACACAGAAGGGCAGAATTGTTCGAAGAACGGCCGGTTCCACAAAAGGGTTGTATCAGCTCCGCCAACTGTCATTTGCCCAAGACCAGCTTCGGGATGGCCGATCGTCATGCCGGGCCAGAACTGGCTTTCGCGGCTAAAAATTCTTTTTAGCAAATGAGCCGGGATACCAGTCTGGTTTGCCGCGTTGAAAATCAAATCATTAAATTGATTTTGCCAAGCAACAACCGCACCTTTTGCCGCCTCCAACCCACAGGGACTTGCCACTCCCCCTTCCAAAAGACCACCATCGGAGCAAGATGAGGCATCAACCATACCCAGGGTTATCAACTTTGCGGAAAGGTATTCATACGGACGTTTCGTTTCCAGATCATCGGCGCGACCAGGTGTGGAAAGCCATAACGGGACTCCACCAATGGGCGGGAAGGTCCCCCAAGTTTGCGAACAACCAGCCAGCGGCTCCCCTCGCCACTGGCTGGTTAAAATGTCCAAATACCAGTGGTTATCAGTGGAGTCACCGGAATGTGCCACCCTTACCCGGGCGTTGAAAATCACACTGGTGTCGCCATAGCTCGAATTGGCCCAAAATTCAAGATATAAGCCGTCATTATTTGTTGGAGCAAGGTCCACCTGGCATATGTCATCGCAGGATAAGGTCTTGCCGTTCATTTGGACGACCAGGCTGGTAATATGTTCTCCCTGAAGTGGTTCTTCCCCCGTCAATACAAGCGTGGGTAAAGCATCACATTGATAAGTTGAGTTATACGAGACACATCCATCCAAGGATACCCATATGACTGGAGGAGGAAGGACTGCTTTCAGATCCCGCTGGGCAGGCCAGGATTTGAAAAATAATAGATAATATCCTTTGCATATGGATGGATTTTCTTCTGAAGTTTCGCATGGTTTGGTGGTTAACCATTTTTCATACAGGGAGGTGCCGCAAGCTTCCTTGATCTCTCCTGGTGAAGGTTTCCCGTCATGGTCAATAACTATCGAACATGCAACCTGGTTATCCGTCCAGCCTGTCAACCACCATTCATAAGAGGTGTAATCCTGCTTGACAATCGCAAAACGATCCGGACCCGTCGGCTGTAAACCCGCGGCAGAAGTGTGCAATATTCGACCCGCGAACACTGCCACAAGGAGAAAAATGAAGAGCACAGCCGCCTTGGCGGCGCGGAAAGAGTTTCTCATATCCAAAAAATAAAGAGCCCGCCATGATTATAGCGGACTCTGGCTATTGTGCCAACATAGACGGATTCTTAAAGAATTCTATTTTTCGGCTTGCCTTTCTAGATCAAGCCTGAATCCTATGTGGGCTTCCCTTGGAGTTCTTTTAATACTTCCATATCCCGCTTGAGGTTGCGCCATCGAATGACCAGGCTGACCAGATAAATTGCGAGTATGGAAAGGATGACCACATACCCGGCAAGCATATATTTCATGGAGACTGCATAATCAAGCATGATGTACTCCTTTATTGAAGCTCTTCAAGTTTGAGCTGTTCGACGTGTTGAGCCAGCTGGCCCAGTCGGATGCGGTGCCAGAACAGGTCAACAAAGATGACTGAAAATGTGAACAGGGCGAAAAACATGGTGATAAGCATTGGGGAGGTCATGGAGAAGGTACCTTGTGAGGCAGAAGAACTGGACCCCACAACCACCGGATGGATTGTCCGAAAAAGGCGGATGGACATGAAGGTGATGGGAACACTGATCGAACCGATGAGAGTGTAAACCGCGCTAAAACGAGCCCTTCGGTCAGGATCATCAATTCCCTGTCGCAGGAGAAGGTAAGCGACAAATACCATCTCGAGGATGGCTGCAGTGGTAAGTCGCGGTTCCCATGTCCAATAAGCTCCCCAGGTGGGACGCGCCCAAATTGAGCCGGCGAGGATGGCAATCAGAAAGAAGACCACGCTTATTTCCACCGCTGCAAGTTCGACAATATCCCATTTTTGGTCATGCTTGACCAAGTAAATGACACCGGACACGGCTGCAGCAAGAAAGCCCAGCATGCCGACCCAGGCGTTGGCAATATGGAAATAGAAGATTTTCTGAACGTAGTTCATGGTTTCTTCTAGGGGGGCGTATAAAAACACCACCCCCAAAGCGGTGAGGAATAGTAGAACGGAGAGCACGTTAAGTATTTTCAAAGGGACAGGCTGAGGTTTCATTTAATTCTCCAAGCAAAAGGAATAGCTTGACATCATTTTATTCTTCGACCACGTAGTCAAAGACCATGTAGGCGACCGCAGTAAAAATCACATCATACACAATGAGGAGATTAATATAAGGCATGATTTCCGTGAGTTCAAGACCCTGCAAAAAGCCGCCGGAGGCTTTGACCGCGGCTATCAGAATTGGGATGACAACCGGAAATAACAAAATGGGGAGCAGCACATCCCGGGTGCGGGTTTGGACTGCCATACTTGAAAGCAAGGTGCCGACCGCAACATACCCGATCGAGCCCAACAGGATGACAATAATCAATCCTGGGTTTAAAAGGTTAACATTGTAAAGCACACTATATACCGGCAGGACCACCACCTCGACAATGAGCATGAATGCAAGGTTGCTGATCATCTTGCCAAAATAGATCGCCGAGCGATCCACCGGAGCAAGGAGCAGGCCATCAAGGCAACCGCGATCTTTCTCAACCGCCATCGAGCGGTTCAAGCCCAATGTGCCCGCAAAAGCGAAAGTAGCCCATAAAATTCCCGGGGTTGCCACCCGGCGGGTTCCAGGATCAAGTTCAAGCGCAAAATTGAAGATTAAAATCACCAGCAAGGCAAAAACCAGCATGGCTGAGAGCAGTTCGCGTGAACGCAGTTCTGCTGCCAGGTCTTTCCACACTATAGCAACGACAACACCCGGAAAGCTGGAGGCTGGTTTGTAACCTGAGGCTCTTGGTTTCATGCTGACTAACCTGCCAACGCCTGGCGATAAAAGGTGAGCAAGTTGCCTTCACCCAGCTCACCACGATTGAGTGAGGCGGTGATCACCCCGCGCGAGAGTACATCGAAACGCGAGGCAAGGTCCTCGACCCGGGCCAGGTCGTGTGAGGTCATCACCACGGTCCGTCCCTGTGCCGCCACCTTTCGCAGGAGACCATCCAGCATATCGCAGGCATCCTGGTCAAGGCCAGTATGGGGTTCGTCAAAAAGAAGAACATCGGGGTCATGCAATATTGCCCGCCCAATGGCCAGACGCTGCTGCATCCCGCGCGAAAAAGTCCTCACCAGATCGCGGCGGCGGGAGGAGAGACCCACCAAGTCCAGGGTATCATCAATTCGCTGTTGGCGATTGCCAAGCCCATACATTCGGGCGTAAAAATGCAGGTTCTCCTCCGCGGTCAAATCGCCGTACAGGAGGGGAAGGTGGGAGACAACGCCCAGATTTCTGCGGACTGCAGCAGCCTGACCCGGAAGACGGAAACCAGACACTCGGACCTCTCCAAGGGTGGGCCTTGAGAGCGAGGACAAGATACGCAGGAAAGTTGTCTTCCCGGCTCCGTTGGGTCCAAGCAAGGCGACAAATTCCCCCTCCTGCACATTAAAATCCAACCCGCGCAGGACTATTTTTAAACCGAAGCGCTTAACAAGCTTTTTAACTGCGATCATGCGATTAAATCAATATTCGTAACAGGTTCAAAAAATGAAATAAATATAAGAGAGAATCCAGCGAAATCACGCCAGGTTCTTCAACCGTTCCTTTAATTCTTCCCTGCGTTTATCATAGGCTTCTTTCAAGATGTCGCCAGCCTTGTATTGGTCGTCGAGGGTAATTATCGCGTCCATGATGCTTTCGCGATCATCTCCGAGGGAGTCTG
>DBFP01000004.1 GCA_002294405.1 Anaerolineales bacterium UBA877
ACTCCCGATTACGACGAGCGAACTTCCCTTGTTGGATTCCGCATGTTCTTTAACTTGCTTGCTTCCATTGTGACAGCGGTGGCTGCACCGGAAATCGTAAAGGCGGTGCTGGCGTCAGGAGCCACCCAACAGCAGGGTTATATGATCGTGGCAGCTATTTTCGGTGGCTTGGCGGTTATTCCCATCTTTTTGATCTTTTTCGTGGTCCGGGAACGCATTCGCAGCGAAAAGGAAATCATCCAGGAGAAATCCACCTCATTTCGCGAGACCGTCCGCACAGCTTGGTCCAATATCCCCTTCAGATTTGCCACCGGCATCTACATGTTGAACTGGATAACATTCGACCTGGTGGCACTGGTACTTCCCTTTTTCCTGACCTACTGGATTGCCCAGGGGAACCTGCTGCAAAAAGCTCTCGGTATGCGGATTGAGTCCTCGGTCCTCGGTCTCTTATTGGTAACTGCAGTCGTGGTGCTTCCCTTCTGGGTCTGGCTTTCCCGGCATCTAAGCAAGCATATTACTTATATAATCGGGATGGCTTTTTGGGCGGTTGTTCAACTGCTCATTTTCAGCGTACGCCCCGGGCAAGTAACAACGATCCTAATCCTTGCATTCCTGGCGGGCATATCCGTGTCAAATGCACATGTTCTGCCCGACTCCATTTTCCCCGATGTGATCGAATGGGATGAACTCCGCACCGGTCGCCGCCAGGAGGGAATTTACTACGGCATAAAGAATTTCATCCGTAAACTGACCAGCGCCTTCGCCATCTTCCTCGCCTTGCAAGTCCTCGGTTGGTCAGGATATCAAGCGCCGGCATCCGGCGCCACTCAATTCTCCCAGCCTGCAAGCGCTCTGACCGCCATCCGTTTTTTGATCGGGCCTCTTGGCGCCCTGCTCCTGTTCAGCGCAATCCTCACCGCCTGGTTTTATCCCCTGACCCGTGATAAACATGCCAGGATTCGACTCTTGCTGGCAAAGCGGAAAGAAAGACAGGACAAGCACCTGTCGAATGGCAATTAGATATTGGGCTGTGATGTTCCATCTGGCAGATAAAAATTGAATACCACCCTCAAACCTTTATCGCTCTGGACCAAGCTGGTCTACGGCACGGGTGATTGGAGCGAAGCAAGTTACGGTACNNATCGTTTGGGACGCTGTCAATGACCCGCTCGTCGGCATACTCACCGATCGGATGCGGAGCCGATGGGGGCGACGCCGTCCGTTCCTGCTGATCTTTGCCATCCCCTTCGGGGCAAGTTTCCTGCTTCTTTGGTGGGCTCCCCCCTGGCACAACCAGATCGCTCTGGCAGCCACAATCACCCTGGCATTCATGGTTAGTGACACTTTCGAAACCCTGTGCGGTGTCCCCTTTGCCTCTCTATTGCCCGAATTGACCCCTGACTACGACGAGCGCACTACTTTAACCAGTTTTCGCATTTTCTTTAACCTGGTGGCTTCCCTGGTGACCGCAGTGGCTGCCCCGGCCATTATCGACTCCGCGCTGGCTGGTGGATTGACCCGGCAGCAGGGTTACCTGATTGTGGCTGCGATTTTTGGTGGGCTTGCAGCCGTGCCGTTTCTCCTGATTTTTGCTGTCGTGCGAGAGAGTTACGGCGCTGCAGACCGGCCCCAGGTAACAGTGTCCTTCACTCAAACCGTTCGAACAGCCTGGGCAAATATACCCTTCCGTTTCGCCACGCTAATATACATGCTGAACTGGATCACTTTCGACCTTGTTGCCTTGTTACTTCCTTTTTACCTGCTCTACTGGATTGCCAGTGGCGACATGCTGGCCTCTGTTTCCATTAAAGGTTTTTCCCTGCCATTGGAATCAGCGGTCTTTGCCTTGCTGCTGGTGACTGCGACAGCGGTTTTACCCTTCTGGTTGTGGCTTTCNNGTATATTATGGGGTGAAAAACTTCATTCGCAAGTTGACCGGAGCATTGGCGATTTTTCTGGCGTTGCAAGTCTTGGGCTGGTTCGGGTACCAGACTCCCCCCAATGACGTAACCTCTTTTATGCAATCACAGGATACATTAATGGCTATCCGCATACTAATTGGCCCAATTGGAGCGGTTTTATTATTCTCGGCCGTCATCACAACCTGGTTCTATCCACTGACCCGGGAACGTCATGCCCGCATTCGCAAGTTGCTGGTCCAAAAGAATACCAGGTTGGGGAAAAAGAATAACCTTCCNNCGCTTACATGGTTTTGGGATCTTCCTTCTCATGCAGTCATCGCGTTCAACAATTTCTGACGTCGCCAAAAGAGCCGGGGTGTCCATTGCCACGGTCAGTCGCGTTCTTAACGGCTCTGCGCCAGTGGACAAGGNNCTTGCCAGCCGCCGGACGAGCACGCTTGGCTTGCTTCTACCGGAAATAGGAGGCGCCTTTTTCCAACCCATGCTTCGGGGTGTTGAGGCTGAGGTAAGTGAAGCCGGTTTTGACCTCCTGATCCATACCACCCAATCTCACCCGGAAACCGCCCCGCGCCGTCCCCTGGGGGAAAACAATACGGATGGTCTGCTGGTTTTTACTGAAAGCCTGGATGTGAGGGAATTGAGCCGCCTGTACGCTATCGGGTTTCCGGTGGTTTTGTTGCACCAGGCTCCCCCAAAATCCTTGAACATCCCGGTCGTCACCATTGAGAACCAATCCGGTGCCCGGGAGATAGTGGATCATTTAATTGAAATCCATACCTGTAAACGGATTGCTTTTTTAAGGGGTCCAGAAGGTCATGAAGATTCGACCTGGCGTGAAAAAGGATATCATCAGGCGCTGATAAATCACGGCCTCGCTATTGATCCCACGCTGATCGTGGCTGGGGATTTTAATCGGGATGTTGCCCGGGCTTCCGTGGAACAGTTGCTTGCCGGGAATGTGGACTTTGACGCAATATTCACTGGTGATGACGATTCAGCAGTGGGTGTTTACGATGGATTGCGGCATGCCGGCAGGAGGGTTCCGGAAGACGTCGCTGTGGTCGGATTCGACGATTCATTTTTCGCGCACACATTAATTCCCCCGCTGACGACCGTCCATGCCCCCACGGAGCAGGTGGGACGGGAAGCTGTTCGCCAGTTGATCCGTATCATTCGCGGGCTGTCGGTGGAGCCGCGCCTGGTTTTGTCCACTGAACTGATCATCCGCCAGTCTTGCGGGTGCCATGATTGATAAGGAGGGCTCAGGAAAATATTCTGATTACCAACCTTCCACCAACCTATACAAGATTAATCTTATGGAGGAGAAAATGATTGGCAAACGTATATACCAAGTCTTTGCATTGTTCATGGCAGGGTTGATGCTGCTCTCTGCCTGCGCACCCAAGCCTACGGTGACGACTCCCGTTAAGATCACCATTTTCGTCGGTTTCGGCGCAGGCTCAGACCCTGATTCCATGGCTGCGTTGAATACGATCGCAACCGAATATAATACCAGCCATACTGATATCCAGGTCGAGTTCATGTTTTCGACCTGGGAAGAGCACACCTCCAAATTTTCAACCCTTCTGGCAGGTGACCTTGCCCCAGATCTGGCTTTCCCGATAGGAATCCAGGGGATTGCCGAATTCTACGATGAGTGGATCGACGTCAGCCCCTATATTAAACGTAATAATTATGACTCCAGCGATTTCTACGGCCCATCTTTGCAACTGCTCACCTTTAATAACAAGAAAATCGGCCTGCCCCTGGGAGTCTACCCATCCGTGACATTTATTAATGAAGACTTGTTTGATGCTGCTGGCGTTGCCTATCCTCCGACTTCTTATGGTGACGCCACCTGGACCCTCCAAAAAATGGTTGATATCGGTCAAAAATTGACACTTGACGAGAATGGCAATAACGCTGCTTCATCCAATTTTGATCCTGCCAAGATCACCCAGTGGGGTTGGGGAGGATGGTGCGGGCCCTTCCGAACAGTGCCGGGTAAATTCGGTGGAAACCCGTTGGGTATGAGCGCAGATTTCAAACATGCAGATATGAATACAGGAGGCTACCTCGAGGGCATGCAGTTCCTGTATGATTCCATTTATACTTCCCATATCCGCCCATCGAGTGTGGACGAAGGCTCCACCTTTACCGGTATGGACTTTACATTTGAAAGCGGAAAAGTTGCCATGTTTGAATGCTTCAGCTGGGCCAGTTATGCCTTCCCGAACTTTACAACTGCGGGCAACTGGAATGTGTCAGCTGTTCCGGCAGGACCCCACGGAGACGTGGTCTCCCCGGTAAATGCCGATACATTTGCAATTTCATCGCACTCCAAGAATCCTGACCAGGCTTGGGAAGTTGCCAAGTGGCTGATGGAACCCGCAATGCAAAGCCGCCTGTGCGGTATCTTCGGCTGCATCCCATCCCGGAAATCCCTTGCCAGCGCCTGGATTGACAAGATGAAGGCCGATTATCCCAATGTTGATTTCCAGGTATTCATTGACTCGATCAACTATATGGATGCTTCTCCCAACAACGAGTCATGGGTGCCCAACTACTCGAAGGTTTGGGATGCCACTGAAAATGCCATGAGCCGGATCCTTAGTGGTGACAGCAGTGATGTAAAACAGGTAATGGATGACCTGCAGGCGGAAGTGCAGGCTTACCTGGATGAATATTGGACCACTCACCCATAAACTGTAAATAAATATTGTTGTTCCCTCTCTCTATAGAGAGAGGGAACAACATTCCCTTTTTTTCTGGATGCATAAATGATTAAATCCTCAAATCCCATGTCCTTAAGGCGGCAGGAATCACTTTGGGGCTATATATTCATCAGCCCCTGGATCATTGGATTTTTATTATTCACTGTCGGTCCGATGATCGCCTCGCTGGTCTTTTCCTTTACAGACTATAACATTGTCAGCCCACCCACAAATTTCGGGTTTTCCAATTATATAAAACTCTTCACCAATGACCCCGATTTTTGGCATTCTCTGGGGATCACAGCAAAATATGCCATCATCGCCATCCCGCTTAACCTCGTTTTTGGATTCGCGCTTGCCTTCCTGCTCAATCAGAAAGTTAAAGGCATGGCCTTTTGGCGGACAACGTTTTATATTCCCTCTGTCCTTGCCGGAGTTGCTGTGGCTATCCTGTGGGGGCTCATTTTCAACCCCAAGTTTGGTATTCTCAACTGGTTTTTGGGATTATTTGGAATAAGTGGACCGGGCTGGCTCTCAAGTCCGGACTGGTCAGTCCCCGCGTTGATCCTGATGAGCCTCTGGGGAGTTGGGGGCGGGATGATCATTTACTTGTCTGGGCTGCAAAGCATTCCCACCACCCTCTTTGAGGCGGCCCAGCTCGACGGAGCAAATGGCTGGCAGCAATTCTTTTGGATCACCATTCCGCTCATGACACCGGTCATTTTTTATAATCTCGTCGTTGGCATCATCGGGACTTTCCAATATTTCACCGAGGTGTATGTTCTTACAAGCGGTCTCACCGGGGGGGTCGGAGGTCCGGCGAAATCCACCTTGTTCTATAACGTGTACTTGTACAGCAATGCTTTTAGATATATGAGAATGGGATATGCCTCCGCGCTGGCTTGGGTCCTGTTCATTATCGTCCTTGCTTTGACCTTGCTTGTCTTCCGGAGTTCAGCCACCTGGGTTTACTATGAAGGTGAGCTTCAAAAAAAGTGAGGAACTATGAAGCCGAGCAAAATATTTAACGAGCGCATAGTCCAGATTATTTCCACCATACTCCTCTCGATTGGTATGCTGGTCGTATTAACCCCCCTCGCCTGGATGTTCGTATCGGCCCTCAAGCCGCGGGATGCAGTTAATACCTTCCCCCCGCAGTGGATTCCCATGGACCAGGTGCAGGTGACCATCAGTGGACAGAAATATTTCCTGTACAATATTCCGGTGGACTCGGAGGTGCGCCAACTGGCTCTGGTGGATAAGCAAGGGACGCTGGGCAAGTTTGTCAACCCGCAGAATCCTTCAGAGAGTTATGACCTGCCCGTTGCTTCTGGTACTCGCGTCACCCAATTCAAACTTCACTGGGAGAATTTCCGCCTGGCTGTTACCAAGGTCCCGTTTGGGCATTACCTGCTCAACACCCTGATCGTGGTTTTTTTCGGTACGATTGGCACGCTGGTTTCCTGTACATTGGTTGCTTACGGATTTGCCCGCTTTCGATCGAAGGCGATGCCGGTTTTATTTCTTTTGTTGCTATCCACCATCATGCTGCCTCCTCAAGTCACCCTGATCCCCACTTTTATCGTGTTCAAGAAGATCGGGTGGTATGACACCCTGCTGCCGTTGATCGTCCCGGCCTTTTTCGCAAACGCTTGGGATGTTTTCCTGTTGCGCCAGTTCTTCATGTCCCTCCCAACCGAACTGGACGACGCAGCGCGAATTGATGGTTGTGGACCGTTTGGAATCCTCTGGAATATTATTATTCCACAGTCCTACCCGGTCCTGGCGACGGTGACAATATTCTCAGTGCTGTATGCCTGGAACGACTTTTATGCTCCCTTGATCTATTTGCAGAACCAGGAGCACTGGACATTGGCACTTGGTTTGCAATCCTTCAATGCGGTCTATACCAACCAGGGTAACCTCCTGATGGCTGCTTCGACCTTGATGGTCATACCCCCCATCCTGATGTTCTTCTTCGCACAGAAGTTATTCATCCAGGGAGTTGTGATCTCCGGGATAAAAGGTTAGCGGGAAATCTCCTGAGGCCCAGGGACTACCATGGTTGTCAATCTCTCCGGTCATTGGCGCTATATCCCCGAAGACAATCCTGAATTCATCCAACCCGGGTACGATGATTCGACCTGGAAAACGATGTTCATCCCATCCAACTGGTTCCTGGGAGGGCTGGATCATCACGGAGTTGTCTGGTTTCGGCATGAGTTCCGGCATAGGCGGTCTGAAGGGTTTTCATGGCTCCATTTTGACGGCGTGGATTATGCTGCTGATGTTTACCTTAACGGAGAATTTCTTGGGCATCATGCCGGTTATTTTGAGCCTTTCTCTTTCAATGTGACGGATTTCCTCCGTCCGGGAAAGAACACGCTGGCAGTTCGTGTTGAAAGCCCATACGAGCAGGTTGGACAAAAAGGCTGGCATTTGCACAAGCGCCTCATTAAGGGTATTTTAAATCACCACGACTGCCGACCTGGGGGCGGTTGGGACCCTGCGGGACAGTCTTACAACACTGGCGGGATTTGGAACCGCGTATACCTGGAGAAGCAAGGAGTATTGACGATTGACTCCCTGCTTTTAAGAGCGGACATGGATTCTGATCCCCCCGTCCTGCATGCAAAATTAACTATGCGCAACCTGGATGTGAAACGGAGCGCCCGGCTTGAGCTCCGCTGCGTTCCCGAGAATTTTAAAGGTAAGATCCAAACTTCCTTTTTCTCCCTGGATATTCCGGAAGGGGAAAGCCAGCACTCCATCCAAATGCCTGTTTCAGGTATCCATTTATGGCAGCCTTGGGATCGCGGCTTTCCTCATCTATACAATATCTCAACCTCACTGGTCATCGCAAAGGAAATAGTTTCCCGCTCCAGTTTGTTCGGTTTTCGCACTGTAAAGGTGGAGCCTGGGTTCCGCTGGTTTGTCAATGGTCAATCTTACTTTCCGCGCGGTTCAAACTACATCCCTACCCAGTGGTT
>DBFP01000048.1 GCA_002294405.1 Anaerolineales bacterium UBA877
ATCTACCCGGCTCTTTTTATTCTTCCCATCAGAATGTATCTCACTCCCCCCGTTCAATTTACGTTTGCTAGACATTGCACTATCCACAATCACAGGTGGTTTCCTTGCTGCCCTCCAGGGCAGCGCGTATCATCGCGCTGGCGCACCCTACCCCACTATCCACTGAAATGGCATTCATTATACAGTTCTTCTGACAGGCGCCACATTCCATGCAGGCAGAGCCGTGGATCAGGACAGCCTTCCGCCCATCCATTACAAATACTGCATGCGGGCAGACTTCCACGCACCGGGCACACCCGTTGCATCTTTCCGGGTTGTACACGAGGGTATTTACTGCATAAGCATTTAACATGATCGTTTTCCAGTCACCGGATGAACAAAACAGCCACACCAAGCAGAAGCCCGATTCCGCAGGTCCAAGCGATTACCGGGATAAAGGTGGATATCTCGAGCTTTACGCCGCTGCGTGAAGTGAATGGGGTCGATCCGGTGAAGTTAAGCGCCAGGAATGCTGTGACTGCCGGCATTACCAGGAGGAATTCCAACACCTGCCCAATTTGTCGCCACCACGACCAACCTGGATGTCTGAAGAACACTGTCAGTGCAAATGGGATGGCTGCCAGAACACCCAGGATGAAACCTTTCGTGCTGAAGTTATGGGTTGGGAGCCAGGGCAGGAATATGGGAAAAAGGGCGACCCCGGTCAAGGCTGTCACCACAGCAGCCAGGGCGGACACCCATCCACCCAGGAAATAAAACACCACACCAGCGACCAGGGTTGGCAGGAATGCATTGGTCAGATCCACCGGGATCAGCACCAACCGATCGCGCAGGGAAAATTCCACTCGCCGCATTTCCGGCGTTGCCTGACGGGATGCGAGGTATTTGGGCAGATCCATCGCCCGTACGGGGCCATATTCAACCCAGAACCCGGTGCGTTGTTTTACCTTATGGGCAGCCACCCCTGGAGCTCCCAACTGGGGCAGGATCAATTTCCGGTGATGAACCAGGTCGGAAAGCCCGGTGGACATCACCCTGTTAACAATTTCATCGCTGCTAAAGGTACTTTTGCCTGCCGCGCACCATACATTGATTCCCTGGGTGTCCAGCACCAGGATATATCCATCCAACCCCTTCAGCGATGAACGCAAGGCATCAAAACTAAGGCTGTAATTTGCCGTGACAAAGACAGGTGAATCGGGAGTCGGGTTTCCGAGCGCATAAAGCCCGGGTTCCAGTCGATGCTCACCCCGCTTCCAACCAATTCGTGCCAGGAAGTGATCCCAATGATCTCGAAATGTGATCGAGGATGAGGTGTGGAATATTTTGGGGGATGTTGTAATGGAGTCAATACCAATCATGCACTTTTCTCAACTTGGGTGGGATGAGCTTTACTAAGGTTTCCTGGCTGTGATTGTTGCAGAAAAGATCTTCCCTTTAAGTCCTGAAGCTTCAATCAGGTCGCTGGCATCACCTTTTGGTTGGACTTTGATATTAATGAAACCTGCTTCGCTCAATCCAGTTGTATACTCGCTGATATCGAGAGCCCCTGCGATGCACGCTCCCCAGGCTTCCATGTTTTTCTGCAGTTCTTCGGGCAGGGGACCGTTCGTGACGATGTCTGACACAGCGAAGCGACCATTCGGCTTTAGAACCCGGAATACTTCACGAAAGACCTGCTGTTTATCGGGGGAAAGGTTGATAACGCAATTTGAGATCACGGCATCCACGCTGGCATCCTCGACCGGCAATTCTTCCAGGTAACCCTGGCGGAATTCAACATTATTGATCCCAAGTTTGATCGCGGCCATGCGGGCGCGTTCCAACATCTCGGGTGTCATGTCCACCCCGATGACATTCCCTTTTTTGCCAACTTTTTTAGCCGCCAAGAAACAATCCAACCCCCCTCCGGAACCGAGGTCGAGGATGGTTTCTCCGGGTTGCATATCCGCAATCGTGATCGGATCACCGCAGCCCAGGCTGAAGTTGGTGACATCCTCCGGCAGGCTGGTAACCATTTCCACCGGGTAAATGCTGTTGCCAGGGTCACCGCAGCAGGACCTGCCTGAGCGAGCCTGCTCTGCATAATGTTCACGGACACTGTCACGGATTGTGGTGGGATTTTGAGTCATTTTTTCCTCCAGAATGAAGTTCATCCAAATTAACAAAAGTCTGTAATTATCGCAAACAAAAGAGATTAAGAATTGGCTTTGGGGTTTTCGCTCTCGGTGGCAAAATTCGAATTCAACTGTCCGCAGCAGGCTGCCATCCGATCCTGGTTCAATCTGTAGAAAGTGTTCTTTCCCGCCTCGCGGATGTCGACTAACCCGGCTTCGCGAAGTATGGACAGGTGATGGGAGACAGTTGGCTGGGTGACATTCAACCCCTCAACGATCTCGTTGACCGACAGCCATCGGCAGCAGCAGAGTTTCATGATCTTCTGCCGGGTTTCGTCTGCCAGGGCCTTGGAAAAAATAACCGGATTGAAATTTTTCATATAGATAACCATCTATACATTATTATATAGATAAACGTCTATTTGTCAAGAGCAGTCGCGGCAGCCAAACACTTGATGCTGGGTTAGAAAGAAATGGAAGCGGAAATGAACCCAGGATCGCACCGCAACCTGATAATTATTGTCTTCATAATATAATTCTGATATAATTCAGATATATGCTGTAAGAATAATCCTTAATCTCCGAGGAGGAATTCATATGCCTGATCAAGTCTGCTGCGTTTGTGGAGACCCGGCCTCCAAAACGATCGGGCCGCGCTGGTTTTGCGAAAAGCATTTCCAATCGGCCAAGCACGAACGCTCACATATCTGGAGGAGTTCAATACTCCTGGTGGTGGGATTGGTTGTATTTGTCGGAATTGTTTATGCGCTCGACCTGGTTTTTAAACCTGCCTTTACGAATCTTGAATTGATACTGGCGGGCCTGGTTCTCGCTCTTATACCAGCACTGATCTGGATGATTTTCTTCTACCTCCAGGACCGGCTTGAACCTGAACCCAAGGGGTACATCCTGGGAGTTTTCCTTCTGGGAGCAATCCTGGCTTCAGCGGTGGGTATTCCCCTGGTGGATAGTTTCTTTCAAACATCAAAATGGATCCACACCGATACCCTCACCACCATCCTTGGGAGTATCCTTGTCATCGGCTTTACCCAGGAATTTATTAAATATGCCGCAGTTCGTTACAGCGTTTTTCAGACGGCAGAATTTGATGAAGCCACTGACGGAGTTATTTATGCCACGGCAGCAGGCTTGGGGTATGCCACAGTCTTGAATCTCCAATTTGTCATCTCCAATGGAGGTGTGGCCTTGGGTTCCAGTGTCATCCGGATGGTGGTTGTGGCGCTTGCACAGGCCAGTTTCGCCGGTATCACCGGGTATTTCCTGGGGCGTGCCAGGTTTGAGAATAAAGCCTGGTGGTGGATGCCCGCAGGCATTTCCCTCGCCGCGATGGGTAACGGTCTTTTCAACTGGTTGCGTGGCCTGGTCGTCCAGCGGGGGATCAGCCTCACAAGTGCCTCAACAAATCCGTGGATGGGCTTGTTACTCGCTGCGGTGGTTGCACTCTTCACCTTGGGATTGATCTTGTGGCTGATCCGCCGCAACATCCGTACGACGCTGGTTGAGAAATAGGAGCATGAAATGACTGCAACTACCTTATCCTCCAAAACCAATTCCGGCAGCCAAAAATTCGCGGACTGGGCTGTTACCGCCGTGACAATTATCGCACTGCTGGTCGGCTGGTTCTATAAGAATAGCGTGATGAATAGAAGCTTGCCTTTCACATCTGCAGGGATTACCGTCCGGACTCCCAGCGGGTGGATGGTGACCAGCACCCAGGGGAATGAAATTTTACATGTCACTGATCCTCTTTCCACCGGATTTGGTACTACGTATACCCTTGAAACCATTCCCGTGGCTTCGGATGCCACGATGGACCAGGTGGCTAGCATGCTGACCTTGCAGCGTGGCCAGGCTTTGACCGCCTTCCGCATCCTGGGTCAGGAATCGGTGACTGTTTATAACCAGAAAGCGTATGAGATTAATTACGTTTACGTTGAATCCAACCCCAATCTTACCCATAATGAGATCCCCAATATCGTCATGGGATTGGATTATATTTTTCTGAAAGGCGATCATGCTGTTGTTGCCACCTATTGGGCGGAAGAAAAAGCATTTGATTCCGACCTCGGTCGCTTTCATCAATTCCTAAGCAGCTTGAAGTATTAATGGAGACGAACATGAAACTCCAACCTCACTACCGCATTTGGATTGCCATTACCGTTCTGATCATGTCAATCCTGGCATGCATCGGTCCAACTCCCGTACAGCCGGTGGTCCCCACTCCGGCATCTCCAGAACAGCCAACACCCGTCTCTCCAAATCCGACACCCTCAAGTAATGGTCAAACCTCGAGATCCAGGGCTGATTTGATCAGTGCCACGGTTCAAATCTATGGACTACAGAAAAAAGACGGGAAATTGACTCCGATTTATTCCGGCTCGGGAACCATTATCAGCTCCACGGGTCTTATCCTGACCAATGCACATGTTGCCAGCCCGGCTGCAAGAGGCGAGCCGGATGCTGAACCCGATGCACTGGCTGTGGCTCTAATGGACCAGGAAGATAAACCCCCCGTCTTCCTTTATTTTGCCAAAGTAAAGGCTGTGGACGGATATATGGACCTGGCAGTCATCCAGCTGACGACCACCCTGGATGGGACTTCAGTGGATCCAAACAGCCTGAATCTCCCCTATGTTGAATTGGGAAATTCTGATGGGCTGCACGTCGGCGATCATCTCAATGTCTTCGGCTTTCCCGGGATCGGTGGTGACACTATCACCTTCACGGATGGCAGTGTATCCGGTTTTACTGCCCAGGAAGGCCTCGGAGACCGCGCCTGGATCAAGACCAATGCAGGCATAGCAGGTGGCAATTCCGGTGGGCTGGCTGCTAATGATGCGGGCTTCATCATTGGAATTCCAACCATTGCCTCAGCAGGTGCCGCGGGGGATATCACGGATTGCCGGGTGATTCAGGACACCAATGGCGATGGAATCGTGGACAAGAATGATACCTGCATCCCAATCGGTGAGTTCATCAATGGCTTGCGCCCGATCAATTTAGCATTACCTCTCATCAAGGCTGCACAGTCAGGTCTGGCATACGCCAGTCCCTTTGATCAATCAAATCAATCCAGCTCCCAGGGAAGCGGCAGCGAAACATTCAGTTCCATTACCTGGTATTCCGCCACTGGCGGATCGGATTGCAAGGTTAAAGATCCGGTCAATTCCTTCCCTTCGGGTACTTCGGCGATGGCAGGTGTATTCAATTTTAGCGGCATGACTGACGGAGAACCATGGGCGGAAAAATGGTTGGTTGACGGTCAGGAACTATACAGCACCACGGACAAGCCAGCTCAATGGGGTTCCGGTAGCGAAGGAAAAACTTACACCTGCCTGTTCAGCAGCCAGTCGGGCATGCCCGAGGGTAATTATCATGTCGAACTGTATGCAGGGACGCACCTCCAGTTGATGACCCAATCGGATGTTGTGGTTGGGGGAGGCAGTGGTCCTGGACCAAATCCGCAGCCCGACCAGGGGGTGGTGACGGTGTACGGTCAAATCGTGGATGGTGATACGGGGAACCCCCTGCCAGGCGCGCAAGTATTCGTGCTTGTTCCAGGTAAAACTTTCGCCCAATGGAAGACCGACAATTTTGCGGATGCAGATATTTTCACCTCCGCCAAAACAGACAACCAGGGAAATTACACTCTGCCAGACAAATTGGCGCTTAATGTCGAATATACATTCATCGTGTTCATGAAAGATTACAAGATCACCTATGGTGATGGCCTGGTCTGGACTGACAAAGACCCGGTTAATTATCCCATGAATGTAAAACTTACCAAATAACCTGGTTGGGATCCAATCAAGAAGAAACGACCAGTTTCTGNNTCTGAACTGGTCGTTTCCTTTTCCCATGCAGTTGAGAGATTTTTCTAAATTCAAGCTATGGCAACCATAACGCCTGGTTAACATTATCCCCCAGGTTACCCTTCAAGCGCGGAATGAAATCTGGAAATGAGGCGGCATAAAGGGATCCATCTCTTAACATGATCAACAACGTTTTGCCCTCAGCCGGATCCCAGATCAATTGGTCCACCGATCCATCCATGATGGTTTGCCACTCCCCTCCTGGCACCCTGACCACAACCCGACCTTGATAATTTTCAATAACCTCCCAGGCTTGATATCCTTCCCTGGATACTGCTGGTTCAAAGGATTTATCATATACTGGCGGATCATATCGGGTGATTCCGTCTGATGATAGCAGTGCCTCGGGATATGCGTCAAAGACTTTGCTTTCCGGAAGCCACTCGATTCCCCAGGCTCGTTTATCCAGCAACTTGCCCGGGGTGGTTTGACCCGGGAGAAGGATGAATACCCCCTCTCCCAGGGATGTCGAACATCCGGGTGCGCTCGAAAACAGAAGCGCTCCATTTTCCGGGGATTGGGCGATATAACTGTAAAAGTTATAGCTCATAATGGATTTTTCCTCACCATTGACCACGTCAACGCTGCGTAGATTTGTCGAATCACATTTATCATCGGTGTCATAGGTCATGTAGTGCTCGGCATCCAGCCAACCGACAAAATGAAGCAGGTTTCCCTTGGGCTTGGGCAAAGCAATCAGCTTTCCATCGGAAACACGCACAGCCCAAACGCCATCCAGCCTGTTTGCAGGTCCGATCGCGCCGCCAAAAGGCGGTACCCAACTAACTCCAAAATTTAAAATATAGGCTCCATCTGGTGACCAGATGGGTGATATTGACTGGGATAGTCCGCTGGTTAATTGTTTGATTTCATGGGTNNAAATCACCCTGGACCACGTTTTCTGAAACCAGGGTCGGGAAGCTGCCGTCCGGGTTGGTGATCCAGATTCCGCTCTGTCCCTTGAACAGGATGTAGGGTCCGCTGAAATTCAGACTGGATGGCTCAGGCGTGTACGTGGGGGGAACGGCAGTATCAGTCGGTAATTGGGGGACCGGGCTTTTGCTGGGTACAGGGGAGGCTGCAGTCAATGATCCGGTAGGTGTGTTTTGTGTCACCTGGGTGCCTGGCAAGGAAGAGACCCAACATAACATGGAAACAACCGGTAAAAGAATTGCTGGAACAAATTTCAAATAATGGCGCATCTTCATCCTCCAGGTTAATCCTCCAGGTTAATCCACCAGGTTTCGTCTTTCCAGGTTTATCTTGCTTCGATGATGACCCCTGGCGAAAAACTATTATTGGAATATGAAATAAGTATAATTCAATTGGCAGGTCTTTATAGGCCGACTCATTATTGCCAGCAAATATCCCCGCGAAATTTTTCCCCCGGGGATAAAAAAGCCTCAGGCGATCCTCCTGGCGAATGCGTCAGGAATTTGCCGGGTTTCTTTCAATTTCTCCTGCCACCAAAGCACACTATCCCTAATGGACTGTTCTGCAGGCCGTGGGTGAAAATCCAGTTCACGGGTGGCTTTTTCATGGCTGATATGAGAGTTGCTCCGAACCGCCCTAAGCCCGTAAGCGGTAACCAGAGGATTTTCAACCAGCAAGGGCATCAATCCTGCCACTTGGTTGATTACCCAATCCTGTAGTCGCAAGCCCTTATGCCACCCACCTGACATTTCCCATATAGTCTCAGCTGCTTTAAGAATCGAAAGTCTGTCACCGCCCAGGATGTATGTCTCCCCACTGCGGCCTTTTTCTGCAGCCATGATCAATCCGTGAGCCACATCCCTTACGTCCACAAAATCATAGGCTCCATCTACGTAGAATTTAATACCCGGTCTCATGTTATATAGGATCCCCCTGCCAACTTCTGATACCTGGAAATCATATGGTCCAACCACTGCCGTCGGACAAACAATGACAGTTTCCAGTCCAGATGCATTTTTAACCTCCAGGCTGGCTGCAGCCTTCGATCGGTCATATGACCCCCCCGCATGAGACGCATCGAATGGAAGAGTCTCATCCACCACGCCTCTCCCAGGTAGACTCAAGGCATAAACGGAACTGGTATAAACTAATTTGCGAGCACCTGCTCTCCTCATTGCAGTAATCACATTTTGTGTCCCTTGCAGATTGACCCGCTCGGCTTCCAAGTCTGGACCCGATGCGAAACTGATTTTCGCTGCCAGGTGATAGACTACATCCACTCCATCCATCGGATGCAACAGGGAATCCACATCCAGGACATCTCCCGGGACGATTTCTATATCCAAACCCCGGAGGGAAAAGGGGTTTTTACCCGGACGGACCAATGCACGCAAAGCCTGCCCCCGTTCCTGGAGTTGACGCACCAAGACATTGCCGATGAAACCGGAGGCTCCTGTGATAAGTTGCATACATTGCTCCAAGTTGGTTTGGATATATTAACCCCCGGTATTTGCCAAGTCGCGCTCTCAACGGATGGTTTGATCGATATTTTCATAATCAACCAACCCGCCTGATCCTGGTCAGTTGTTTTCGGATATACTACCAATCATGGAAAAACTCATTCAACTCGTCAGTGACCTAGTCGCCATCAACTCGATCAACCCTAATATGGACCCGAACGCCCCGGGTGAATTAAATATTGCTCACTTCATTTCCCATTGGCTGGAACAAGCCGGGCTGGAAGTTCAATTAATTGAACCCGTTTCAGGCAGACCGAACGTGGTCGGCATTGCCCGCGGGAAAGGCGGCGGAAACACTTTGCTGTTGAACGGTCATATGGATACCGTCGGTACAGGCAGGATGCAAAATCCGCACAAACCGATCATCAAAGATGGACGCCTTTACGGACGGGGGGCATATGACATGAAAGGCGGCTTGGCTGCCTGCATGATCGCAGTGGCAGCAGCGCAGAACCTGCATCTGCGCGGGGATGTGGTATTTACAGCAACAGTAGATGAAGAATATGCAAGTGTGGGTATGCAGCAGCTGGCAAAACTTTTCCATGCGGATGGGGCAATCATAGCCGAATTCACCGAACTCGATTTAATACTGGCTCACCGGGGTTTTGCCTGGTTCGAGATCGAGACACTTGGTCGGGCTGCACATGGATCGCGGCCTGACCTGGGAGTGGATGCAATCGTCAAAATGGGGAAAATCCTCGTGAAAATTGAAAAATTGGATCAAAAACTCCGATCCAACCCGACTCACCGCCTCCTTGGCAGTGGCTCACTGCATGCCTCGGTGATCAGCGGTGGTGAGGGGTTGTCCACTTACCCGGATCGATGTGTGCTTTCCATGGAACGCCGCACACTTCCGGGTGAAAGTCTTGAAATGGTCGAAACCGAGTTGTTGGAGATTGTCAGGGAGATCCAAAAACAGGATTCTTCCTTCCATGCTGAGATACGACGGGGCTTTGGACGTTCCCCCCTTGAAACCCCAATGGATGCAGGTATTGTAACCGCCGTTCAATCAGCTGCTGTAAAAATACTAAATCACCCTCTTGCGGTTGCCGGTGTTCAGTACTGGTCGGACGCTGCTCTTTTATCAGAAGTTGGAATCCCATCCCTGCTCCTTGGTCCGTCCGGCAGCGGGGCGCATGCCGAAGAAGAATGGGTGAACCTTTCCAGCGTCAAGACATGTGCTGATATCTATCTGGAAACGGCGCTGGAATTTTGCAGCTAAATCCCTCACGAGTTCTGAGAGTAATTGCTAAAATACCCGGATTTTTTACCCTATCATTTAATCCACTGTCAGGGTCTTGGACAGGTTGCGGGGGAAATCCGGGTCAAAGCCGCGCATAACGCTCATTTGGTATGAAAGAAGTTGAAGTGGCAGGATCGACAACAAGGAGGAAATCTCCGGTGTCGACTTGGGCAAAACAACCAGGTCACTTGCATTTGCCCGCAGCCGGGCATCTTCTTCACCAATGGCGATGGCACGTGCCCCGCGGCAGGTTGCTTCATTAATTCCACTGACAATGAGCGGCACATCCTGCGGACCGGCAACGAAAAGGACAGGGTATCCGTCGGTCACTGCGGATAGAGGGCCATGCTTGAATTCGGTCGAGAGCATGCCTTCGCAATGGGCATAGGTGATCTCCTTGAGTTTCAGAGCTCCTTCCAGCGCCATCGGATAACTTGCACCGTAACCCAGGCAATATAGGTCATTCCATGCATTGACCAGGGGGACAATGGCTGCCACCTGCGAGGTCACCATATCCAGGGTCTTTTCCATTAAATCTGGAATTCCATCCAATTCGGCTGTATCACGCCCGGCCAGGCGATAAGCCAGGTAAAGAAATGTGACCACCTGGTTGGTGAAGGTTTTTGTGGCTGGGACTGATATCTCATAACCGCAGCAAAGTGGCAAAGTGCAGGCTGTTGCTTTAGTCAATGTGGAGCCAATCACATTCGCAAGTCCAAAGGCGGTAATCCCGTGCGCTTCGCCAATCTGCAACGCATTAAGCACATCCTTGGTCTCGCCGCTTTGGCTTACGAACATCCCGACATCTTCATAATTAATAGCCGGCGAATATTGGGGAATGAACTGTGGGGCCAGGACCGGGATGACAGCCCGCCCGGCAATGCGGGCAAAGAAGACTGCTCCGGCCAGGCAGGCATGGTAACTTGTTCCGCAACCGGCAAAAAACAAGTGGCGCGCAGTCCGCATCTTTTCCACGATGGTTGTGATCCCCTGACCATCGACGCGGGTGGTACCCCCAGATAGGCCATTTAATAGGTGGAGTAGTTCTCTCGCCACCTGGGGTTGTTCGTGGATTTCTTTCAGCATGAAATGTGGGTATCCACCCTTTTGAACAGCATCCATGGACTCTGTTACGGTTTCCGGCTCCCGGGAGACCAAAGTCCCGTCCTTCACCGAGCGCAGTTCCAACCTGTCCGGCCACAGGGTGACAATTTCTCCATCCTGGATGCGTACAATTCTGCGGGTCAGGGGGAGAATTGAAGGCAGATCCGATGAAAGGCAGGTAAAGCCCTCCCCCATCCCGACAACCAAACCGGAACCTTTTTTAATCGCATACAGCTTGTCATCGTTTATTTTCCCGATGACAAAGGCATAATCACCCTGCAGATCACCGTAAGCCAGGCGGATGGCATCGATGAAGTCGTAACCTTTATTGATGTAACGCTCCACGGCATGGACGCAGGATTCCCCGTCATTCTGCGAACGAACGATCAACCCCTCCGATATGAATTGCTGTCGAAGCTCGACATTATTGACGACGTTGCCATTATGCGCTCCTACCAAGTCTCCATCAGAATCAAGGTGAGGCTGGGAGTTTACCTGCGATGGTTCTCCAAATGTTGCCCAGCGCAGCTGGGTCATGCCGCGCTGACCGCTCATCTCGCTGAAATGATATTTTGAGGCGACATCCTCTACGCGTCCCGTATCTTTTCGTAGATCTATTTTGCCACCTGAAATCGTTGCTGCTCCGACTGAGTCATAACCCCGGTATGTCAGGCGTCGGGCAGCGTCGATCAATACCGGTCCTAAAAGCTGATCATTTTTTGTTACGATGCCAAAGATACCGCACATGTGAAAGAGTGGCTCCTAAATAAGGTTGGTTGCAACGACCTAGTTTATCACAGCCTGTACCAATGCCCCAGCAGGACAATTTTTTCAAAAATCATGCATTGGTACCTGTTGTTTCCCCGATTGTTAATAACCAGGTAAGCTCACATCCCAGTCTTGTGCTAAAATTATAAATGTAAATGACATTCCATAATTTCCATTACCCACCCAGGAGGTATTCGTTATGACAGGTTTTGTTGGAAATATCGAAAAACTGACATTGAAAAATAATTATTTCCGCGAAGTCCTTTTCACAGGCAAATACGCTCAACTCGTGGTGATGTGTCTCCAAGCGGGAGAAGAAATAGGAAATGAAGTCCATCAGACTGTTGACCAGTTCTTTCGCATTGAAGAAGGTGAAGCAAAATTCGTTTTCAATGGCAAGGAAGAGCATATTGTCCATGGGACGGATGCGGTTGTCGTCCCGGCAGGTACTTTTCATAATGTAATCAACACATCAAAAAACAAACCGTTGAAGCTGTACACGGTATATTCTCCGCCGAATCATCCGCAAGGCACGATCCATAAGACCAAGGCTGAGGCTGAAGAAGCGGAAAAAAACGAACACCATTAGAACCAGACGCGGAAAATTACAATAATTTATTCTGGGGACTGGTAGGACCGAGCAGGGGGATATTTTCGCACAGGACCATCCCCGTGAGGGGTGTATTTTTGATTGAATGAATGATTTCCATCATTCATTCAATTTATTCCCGATTCTCTGAAACAGCAAGCTCAAATTAAGTATTAAACACCTGTCAGCACATTCCATGTATTAGACACGCCCAATTTTGACCGTCAATTCCTTGAAACAATTTTTCGACACGTGGATGCTTATTGTCTGCCCAACCAGGTTTCGACATGGTGCTCAACCCCCGGTAAGTTCACCGGGACCAGGTTACCAGATATATCCTCCCCATCGATGGTCATTCTTACCACGCCTTTACACACGCCTTCCGGGTTGTGAACTGAAATTATCAATAGTTTATTCCTGAACTTGCGTGTCGCTGAAAAGCCAGCCCAGCTTGAGGGAATGCAGGGATCGATTCGCAAGCCATCGAGTTCAGGCCGGATGCCAAGGATGTACTGTGTGGCGCTGAAATATCCCCAGGATGCCGCTCCGGTCAGCCAGGAGGTACGCGTGTTGCCTGCGCGCGGTGAAAATGTTGAGTACGTGGTTTGTCCCTGAACATAAGGTTCACTTTGGCGGATTTCAGCGCGCGTGTTGTAAGCAGCGGGCATTGAGGCACGGTAATATTCATAAGCCCGGTCGCCGTTTCCAAGGATGCACTCAGCCATCACACCCCATCCTTGGGTGTGATTGAAAATGCCGGCATTTTCCTTGATGCCGGGGTTGAAAACCACGGCGCGCATCACCTCAATTGAAGATTTGACAAAGGGCGGGGCACACAGCATCAGTCCAAAGGGGGTGGCAAGCTGTTCGTGGACCGACGCCATGCAGTGGATCCCCTGTTCAGGTTTTGCAGCCTCGCTGATGATGGACCACACCTGGGTGTTCAGGTATATTTGTCCCTCTTCATGATCCTTTGTGCCGTAAACTGTGCCATCTTCTCCGATGGCCCAGATGAACCAGTTTCCATCCCAGCCGTATGACTGGATGGCAGCATCCATTTTCTCCCGTTGTGTAAGAGCCCATTTGGTTTCATCCGGTTTGCCGAGCTTCTCAGCAATTCCTGCATATATCGTCAGCCCAAGCCGGACTTGAAATGCGACAAACAGGCTTTCACCGTGATAGCCAAGTTTGAGACAATCGTTCCAATCCGCAGACAAGCCGCAGGGAAGTCCATGCTTTCCCACGCGTTCAAGGTTGAATTCCAGTGCCCGCCTCAGGTGACCCAATACGGTCGCCTCGCCGTGATCAGCATACGGTAGGACTTTGTTGTACAGGCTAAGGTCTCCGGTCTCATTGACCCAGGCAGGAATGGCATTGAAGAACCACAGGCAATCATCTGAACGATATTCCGCCTCCGCGGTCGGGGTCTCGTGCCCGGGATGATGCCCGAATGACCTGATGACCGGCATGGCGCCTCCGCATGCGGTTTGACCTGTTAGCATCAGTTCAAGCCGGTCGCGGGCAGCCTCGGGAATGGCTGCTACCACACCAAGAATATCCTGTACGGAATCCCTGAATCCGAGCCCATCCCGCTCGCCATTGTAGACCAAACTTGCTGCACGCGACCAGGCAAAGGTAACCAAACTGTTGTACAGACCCCAGACATTTATGGTGTGATTGAGTTCTTCATCGGGTGTCTTTACTTCCAGATTGCCCAGTTTGTTATGCCAGTTGGTCTTCAGTTTTTGTAATTCAATTCCGGCGCGTTCCAGCGAACCGAATTCTTCCATTGTCCTTTTCCCGATCGATCTGGCGTCACCAATGCCAAGCATGATTAATATCTCATGGCTTTCGCCGGGATTTAGCTTGATGTTGGTTTGCAGGCATCCGCATGCATTATCTCCATAAGCGCTGCTGTTCGCACACTGCCCCCGTTCCACGGATATTGGATTGTGATATCCACGATAAGGACCAAGAAATATTTCGCGGCTGGTATCAAACCCGTTGACCATCGATCCTGCCAACCCCATCCAGGAATGCATCGCCAGGTCATGCTTAAAAAAGGTACCCGATTTTGGTGTCAGGTTATCCTGAATGGCAATCCGCAGAAGGTTGTCACCAGTCAGTTCACCTCGCACGATGAAAAGCGAGTACTGCAGGTTGACCGAATCCTGGTGAGTTTCCCATTGGTTGGTGAATTCGCAGAAAGAAAAGATTGACAGGTCACGCGGGGAGCTGCTTTCGTTGGCAACCTTCAATTTCCAATATTCAAAGTTTTGACCGAGAGGCACGAAGTAGGTGGTCTCGGTGACAATGCCGGAATAGCGGGAGTCGATAATCGTGTAGGCTGTCCCATGACGGCAGGTGGATTGGTACTGGTCGAGAGGTTTGCCGACAGGCTGCCAGGAGGCTGACCAGTAATCTGCGCTGGCGTTATCGCGCAGGTAGAAATATCGACCCGGCTGGTCAAGTGGGACATTGTTGAAATGCAATCGCAGGAATCGTCCTCGTGCGCCAGATTGGTAGAATCCGTAACCTCCCGCATTATTGGTGATGATGGCACCATATTCGGTGGACCCCAGGTAATTACTCCAGGATTGGGGTGTATCTGGTCGGGTGATTACGTATTCTTTGGCTGCGTCGTCAAAATAACCGTATTGCATTCAAATCCCGCCAGTTAAACAATTGCGTTGTCGTTGATGACCTGCCGATACCATTTTGCGCTCGTTTTCAAGATGCGCTGCTGGTTCTGATAATCCACGTATATCAGTCCAAAGCGTTTTGTTGAGCCGTAAGCCCACTCAAAATTGTCCATCAGTGACCAGACGAAATATCCCTTTACAGGGACTCCGATCTCAATGGCATGATACACTTGCTGAAGGTGGCGTTTGATATAGTTCAGGCGGGGGAGATCATTTACCTCCCCATCAGGACCTTTGTCGTCATGGAAGGCCGCACCATTCTCAGTGATATAAATGGCGGGAAAGTTGTAATCGAAAAATATACGACCGAGCATGTCGTAAATGCCTTCCGGATATACTTCCCACCCCATTTCTGTAAATTCATCCCGGTGGAATATCGTCTGCGGCGAATTCTCTTCCTCGGGGATGGAAGTGCTGCGGGAAATCCAGCGCATATAGTAGTTGATTCCCAGGAAGTTAAGCGGTACCGCAATCAATTCCATGTCCCCTTTTTGGACGAATTCCATCCCGGTGCGAAATGCTTGCACCATGTCCAGTGGATAACCCCGACCAGAAATCGGATCCAGGAACCAGCGATTGATCCGCCCATCTTCATAATATGCATTGGCTCTATCTGCAGCACTAACCGATGCAGCCATCACCTTATGCAGGTTAAGGGAGATCCCCACCTGGGACTCCGGGCTGTTTGCCCGGATGACGGGGACGGCTTTCCCGTGCGCCAACAGCAGGTGATGTGCCGCTGCAACTGCCTGGTGCAGGTCCTTGATTCCCGGCGCGTGCCCGCCATCCAGATAACCTTGAAATGAACTGACCTGCGGTTCATTAAGCGTGATCCAGTTCTTGACTCGATCTCCAAGGACCCGGCTGACAATATCCCCGTATTCGACAAATGCTTCCGCAGTCTTCCGGTCCGGCCACCCACCATCATCCTGCAGGCGTTGGGGCAGATCCCAGTGATACAGGGTGATGAAAGGTTCGATCCCGGCTTCCATGAGGGCATCCACCAGGTGGCTGTAAAAGTCAATGCCTGCCTGGTTGACCTTGCCTCGACCCGCAGGCAGGATGCGTGACCAGGCAATGGAAAAGCGATATGCTTTTAATCCCAATGTCTTCATTAATCCCACGTCTTCACGCCAACGATGGTAATGATCACAGGCGACATCACCTGTCTCTCCATTTTCGATGTTACCAGCCGTATGCGAGAAGCGGTCCCAGATGCTTTCGCCCTTGCCATCTTCATCCCACCCGCCTTCTATTTGATAGGCAGCAGTTGCCACTCCCCACAAAAAATCTTTCGGGAAATTCATATCCATTTCTCTTTATATCTCCCTTTTCAATTAGAATTTCCGCCTTTTATCCGGCAGTCGGTTTTACCCAATAATCATTGGACGGATGCACACGCTCACATAATTTAACCAGGTAAACAATACTAAATAATTCGGCATCCACGTGACTTATTTGATTGTCTACACTTCTTTGGTACCTTTACTCAATGATCACACGAACAGCCACTTTCTTTGTCCCGGGTTTGGGTACAGGGATAATATTACCCTCGATGGAATATCCATCCACCTCCAACCGCGACTTGTTTCCGGGCTTTCGCCGTTCAACCTTGATCTCATAACGGACTCCCCGGTACATCCGTATCCCTTCAAATCCTTCCCAGGCTGAGGGCATGACCGGAGCGATCTGTAAACCGTCATACGCCGGGCGAATGCCCAGAATCCACTGGGTAATGGCAACGTAATTCCATGCCGCTGCCCCCGTCAACCAGGAGTTTTTGGCTTCACCGGTCGCCGCTGCATCCCTGCCGGAAATCATTTGAGCATATACATAAGGCTCACACTTGTGCACCTCGCTGATCTCTTCCCGCGCTGAGGGGTTGATCCGCAGGTAATAGTCATGCGCCTTGCTGCCACGCCCGACCAATGTTTCTGCGATCATGATCCAGGGATTGGTGTGGCAAAATACCCCTGCATTTTCTTTATAACCCGGAGGGTAGGATGAAATCTCACCCAGGTGCAAATAGTATTTACTGAAAGCAGGTTGCTGCAGGACAATCCCGTGCGGGGTTGCCAGGTATTCAGCTACGGAATTCAAGGATTTTTCAGCACGACCATCCTCTATCCCCAGGCCTGCCATCACACAGATTCCCTGTGGTTCGATGAAAATCCGGCCTTCGTCATTGTCTTGAGACCCCAACACCCTGCCAAAATCATCATATGCCCGGCGGAACCAATCTCCGTCCCAACCCGCGAACCAGACGACGGATTCCATTTCTTTGGCTGCCTTGGTATAGAATTCCGACTGTTCACCCTTGCCCATGCGGGTTGAAATTGCCGCCATCTCCCTGGCTGCCATGACAAACAATCCAGCGATAAATACACTTTCTGCAACCTTGCCTTCCTTGTTGGTGGTGGTCTGGAAGGATTGACCAGGCGTGTCTGAGAAGCAGTTCAAGTTCAAGCAGTCGTTCCAGTCCGCTCTACCAATAAGCGGCAATCTATGCGGACCAAGCCGGTCGAGGGTATATTGTATGCTCCGCTGCAAATGCCCCCAAAGCGATTCTTCGGACCCGGGTTGATTGTCAAAAGGTGTGGGTTCTTTCAGAATGTCCCAATCGCCCGTCTCCTTGAGATAAGCGGAAACTGATAACACCAACCAGAGAGGATCATCATTGAAGTTGCCGCCCACATCATTGTTACCGCGCTTGGTCAGAGGTTGGTACTGGTGATATGCACCGCCATTTGGCAGTTGGGTTGCCGCCAGGTCAAGGATGCGCTCGCGAGCCCGTCCCGGTACCAGGTGAATAAACCCGAGCAGGTCCTGGTTGGAATCTCGGAAACCCATCCCGCGCCCGATCCCGGACTCGAAATATGAAGCCGAGCGGGATAGGTTGAACGTGATCATCACCTGGTATGTATTCCATATATTGACCATGCGATTGGTATGCACATCCGGTGTGATTATTTGAAACCTGGTCAGGAGTTCGTTCCAATATTCCCGTAACTCCTGGAAAGCGACTTCCACCAATTCATGGTCGAGATACTTTTTAATGATCGGTAAAACCGGACGTTTGTTAATAATCTGTGAATCCGATGGATCAAATTTCTCATTAACCGGGTTTTCGTGATACCCCAATATAACCCTGACCTTTTTCTGCTGCCCGGCATCGAGTGGAACGATTATTTGCTGTGCGCCGATGGGCTGCCAGCCATGGGCTATCGAACCTGACAAATGACCCGCCTTGATGGCAGCGGGGGAATCCCAGCCCCCGTACGGACCGAGGAATGCCTCCCGCTGGGTGTCAAACCCGCTGACGTGCTCGGAACTAGCCAGGTAGGCAAAATGATTGCGTCGTTCGCGGTACTCCGTCTTGTGGTAGATGATCCCATCCTGGACTTCGACCTCTCCAATGGAGTAATTCCGCTGAAAATTAGTGGCATCATCCATCGCATCCCATAGGTTGAATTCCACTGCTGGGAATACAGACAATTGTGTCGAAGATCTGCGGTGATTGGTGATGGTCATTTCCCAAATTTCAAGTGTTTCCCCCGGTGGGACAAAATAACGAGTTGAGACTTCAATCCCGGCAAGCTTGGATCGGATGATGGTATAGCCCAGGCCGTGACGGCACTCGTATTCATCCAAGGAGGTGCGCATCGGCTGCCAGGTTGGGCACCATATTAATGGTTCAGAGTCTTGGTAGGATGAATTATCTGCCCTGATGTACAAATACCGTCCCCCCGAATCCAGAGGGGCATTATTATAACGGAAGCGGATCAAACGCCTCAGACGGGCATCCTTGTAGAATGAATACCCACCCCCCGTATTGGATATGATTCCAAAATATGATTCGGACCCCATGTAATTGATCCATGGCAGAGGAGTATCAGGTCGTTCAATTACGTACTCACGAGTTAAATCATCAAAGTGACCGTAGCGCATATTTCCTCGATGAAAGCATACTTTCGGGTTAATCACCCTTGAGGATCAGGCTGGGAGGGATTATTTTTTGGATATTACGAGGAGGGTGATATCATCAAATGTTGGGGCTTCTTTCACCCATCCAGCGACAGCGGTTTGCACGTGTTTTACCAATAGTTTGGCATTGGCAGGAGCTGAACGGACAACTGTTTTTAATTGCTCGGTGAGGAATGATTCACCTTTCGGATTTACGGCGTCGGTAATTCCATCCGAAAAAATCACCAGGCTTTCCCCTGAGGCCAGTGTGAGAACCTTTTCTTCAAAAACTGCATTCGCGACAATACCCAGGGCAATCCCCTTGATTGGAAGCGTCTTCACTTTACCAGAACCCGTTCTTAGGATGGGTGGTGGGTGACCTGCCACTGCATACTTCAAAATTGATTTTACCGGATCAAGAATTCCATAAAAGGCAGTTACAAAATTCGTCTTGATATCCAGATCATACAAGACCTGGTTAACTTTCGCCAACAGTACCGCCGGGGAATCTTCATTTTCTACACGCTCGCGGATCAAGCCGTGCATTAGGGCCATGTACAGCGCGGCTGGGGCACCCTTGTCACTGACATCGATTACCATGAACCCCCGGCATCCACCGGGAAGTTTATAAACATTATAGTAATCTCCAGACATTTCATATGCTGGTTTCCATAAGGCAGCCAGGCTGTATCCACGAATCCTTGGCAATTTCGCTGGCATCAGGCTGACCTGGACTATGTGCGCCATATCGAGTTCATGTTTCAAATGAGCATGTTGGATGCTAATTTGGTCGTTATAACGCGCCCGTTCCAGCGCTGCACCAACCTGCCTGACTCCCGCGGTAAGGAACTGCAGATCTGATGCGGAAAGCAACTGCCACTCTTTGGCGGCAAAATTCATCATCCCAACAGCCTGATCATTGCAGATGATCGGTACGCTGGCATGAAACATAAACTCGTTGTTTACTCCACTGGTTTTGGATGCTTCTTGGAGGCGGCTGCATTCAACGATGTTTACTCCCCGTTTTAACCGCCCCCTGTTCAATAATTTCTGACAATTACATGCGGGGGGTTGCCTGAGATAATGTCGGTCAGATTGTTCCAGGCTGGGTGGCAGGTTGTGAGCCGCCGCAAGAACATATCCATGTTCGGGAGGCTGTCCAGTATTATGACTAATAAATCCGCTGTCAGACTTGAGTGAGACCCAGGCGGTATTAAGAGTCATTACCCCCAGTAGAATTTCCAGGGTGCCTTTTAGCATGGATTGAACATCCGGCGCCCGATTGGTAACCTCCGCCAGCTGGTTGAGAGCGCGCAAGCGTGCAATTTCACGCTCCCCGGGAGAACCTGAAAATGCATCATGCCTGGGTTGGGGTTGCTTCCGTGTGATGGACGGCCATTTTAAGTTAAATTTATTAAAGGGATTTTCATCCACCAAACTATTTTTTTTCAACCAGGTGTAGAAATATTCCAGGGAAGACCTGATCCTGTCCAAGGTTGATTGAGATGTTTCCCGGATATGCTGCTCAAGCATATATGTGCGGATGGCGACATCGTCGGAGACCTCGGGCTGGAACTTATTTCCTCCCTGTTCCAGTCTCCATTGGACATATTCCTTTACATCCTGGAGCACGTTTGCTTTTAGAGCTGGATGAGATTTGGTAAACCGATCCAATAATTCCATTTAGGCTTAACCATTATTCGAACCTGCAGAAGATTTTATCCTAATTTCCTGCTTTTTTTTGTTCCGCCACCTGTGCCCCCAGCCAATCAAGCCATACTGGGATACCCTCCCCTGTGCGGCAGGACATTTCGAACTGGATGACACCGGGGTTGAGCACTTCTATTCCCTTCTTAAAAAAATCCATTCGAAAGGTTACATGGGGAAGCAGATCGATCTTGTTGATCACGACCGCCTCAACACCTCGATACATGCCGGGGTATTTGTATGGTTTATCATCCCCTTCGGGGATGGAGGCCACCAATATGCTCCTGTGGGTGCCAAGTTTGAATTCTGCTGGACAGACCAGATTGCCGACGTTTTCGATGATCACCAGGTCAAGCCTGCTCAGATCGAGCTGAGCCATGGCGGATTGCACCATAACTGCATCCAGGTGGCAGTCCCCGCCGGTGTTGATCTGGATGGCAGTTGCACCCGCTGCTTGAGCCCGGCTTGCATCAAGGGATGTGGCAATGTCGCCGTTGATCATGCCGATCCGCAGACTGCCTTGCAAACCCCTGACCGTTTGCTCGATAAGGGAGGTTTTGCCCGCTCCGGGGGAAGCCATCATGTTAATGGCAAAGACATTGGCCGCGTTAAACCGGGACAGGTTTTCGAGAGCCAGGCGGTCATTGGCGGACAGGATTTTTTCTACCACGGGAATACGTACGGTCATACGCCGTTCTCCATTTGTGACCAGCTTATCAACACTTAATTGGCGCGTTCTTGTTTTTCTTCCACGTCAATTGCTTCCAGGTGGAACTCTTCACCGGTAATAACCTTCACGTGAGTCCCACCGCAGTTTGGACATGAGAATTCTTCACTGGCAGGTTGATATTCTTTTCCGCAATCTTGGCATACCAGGTTCACGGGGACCCGCCTGAAGTGCAGGGTGGCACCTCTCGCTATTGTTCCTTCGCTGATGATGTCCCAATAGAACTGGACCGAATCATCCACGATGGACGACCATTGTCCAAGGACGAGATATAAATCCGTGATGCTTCGCGCGTGGCGTTCATTTGCATGTCGCAGGGCGATTTCAAGCATGCTTTCGGTGACGGCAAGTTCGTGCATGGGTCAAGCCATTATACAGCAATATGGTTAACGGGAATTTACCCTGTTGCGCAAGCGGCAGCAGCAAAGTGAATGGATAAGAAGATACGGGGCAACTCGATGGTCGCCCCGTATCAACACCTGGCATGAGCAAATCCAACTGGATGCTCCAAAAAGCAGGGAAAATTAATTCCCGGGAAAAAACAAGGAATTCTGTGTTTACCTGGAGTAATCTTCAGGCAGCCAACAGCACAATACCAATTCGCGCGCTGCCTTTACCTCATCCATTCTTCCGAAAGGAGTCTTGTGGGGGGCTTCCAGGAGCAGGTGCGGGGCTGTTTTTGCCTCCGAGGCGATCTTCAACAATGCCTCGGCAAAGGCATCCAACGTTTGCTTATTCTCGGTCTCGGTTGGCTCGATCATTAATGCTTCATGGACGATGAGTGGGAAATAGTTGGTTGGCGGATGAAAATCATAATCCATCAACCGTTTGGCAATATCCAGGGCACGGATACCAGGTGCATCGGACCACTGGCCTTCGGCCACGAACTCATGCATGCAAACCCGATCGAACGGGACGGTATAAACGTCTTTAAGCCTTACCTTGATATAGTTGGCATTCAGCACGGCATACTCGGAAACCTGGCGCAGCCCGTCCGGTCCATGCATGGCAATATAAGTGTATGCCCGCACCAACATCCCGAAATGACCGTGGAAAGACTTGACACGTCCGATGGTTTTTTTCGGGGTGATAAACCCGTACAGAGGGGGTTCGTCATCCGTACTTTCTTCGATAATGCCAACCAGGGGGCTTGGGAGGAATTCGGCCAGCCTTTCGGAAACGCCCACGGGGCCTGAACCTGGTCCACCCCCCCCATGGGGTGTGGAAAAGGTTTTGTGCAGGTTGTAATGCATTACATCAAAACCCACATCCCCGGGTCGAATGACACCCAGCAAGGCATTCAAGTTGGCGCCGTCCCCGTAAACCAACCCGCCGCATTCATGAACGATGTTGATAACTTGCTCGAGGTGTTCATCAAAAAGGCCAAGGGTGTTGGGATTGGTCAGCATTAAACCGACCGTGGTATCGTCGCAGGCAGCTTTCAGGGATGCCAGGTCTACATTACCGCGCGCATCAGATGGAACCTGCATAACATCCAGGTTGCTCATGGCTGAGGAGGCGGGATTCGTTCCATGGGCTGAATCGGGGATGAGCATCTTCACCCGCTTGGTATCCCCGTGATCTTTGTGATATGCACGCATGATCAGCACACCGGTCAATTCTCCATGCGCCCCGGCAGCCGGCTGAAGGCTCAGCGCACTGAAACCGGAAATTTCTTTCAGCCATTCCTGCAAGGTATACATCAAAGCCAGGTTTCCCTGGACCGTTTCTATCGGCTGGAGAGGATGTGTAAAAGCAAAGCCGGGCAGCCTGGCGGTATCTTCATTGATTTTCGGATTATATTTCATCGTGCAAGAGCCAAGGGGATAAAAGCCTCCATCCACGCTGTAGTTATATTTTGAAAGGTTGACAAAATGGCGCACAACATCAACTTCAGCCAGTTCGGGCAGTGGTAAATCCTTGCGGAGCAGGTCCTGTGGCAGATCAACCCTCGGCACATCCGGTTCTGGAAAGGTGACCCCGTTCCGCCCCTGGGAGGACAATTCATAGATCGTGGGCTCAGTCATGACTCACCTCCGTCAGTACCTCCACCAGGGCATCGATTTCATCCTTGGTGTTCATCTCGGTCACGGCAATCAGCATGTGGTCCTTCAAAGATGGATAATCCTGTCCGAGATCATACCCGCCAAGGAAACCATGCTCCAGGAGATGGTTATTGATTTCTGCGACCGGCTTGGGGCAGCAGACTGAAAACTCATGGAAGAAAGGTGTCTCAAAACAAAGTGAATATCCTTTAACCTTGTTGATTTTCTCGGCAGCATAATGTGCCTTGTGATAGCATAATTCGGCAACTTGCCTGAAACCCTTTTGCCCGAGAAGCGAGAGGTACACAGCAGCCGCCAGAGCCAACAAGCCCTGGTTGGAACAAATATTGGAGATGGCGCGCTCGCGCTTGATGTGCTGTTCCCGGGCGGTAAGTGTCAGGACAAAGGCGCGCTGGCCGCGGTTATCCACCGTCTCGCCCACCAGCCGTCCGGCCATCTTGTGGATGAATTGTTTGCGGGTGGTGAAGAACCCCAGGTATGGTCCGCCAAATGAAAGCGGAATCCCAAGCGGCTGTCCTTCCCCCACAACGATATCAGCTCCCATCTCACCGGGAGTATTATAGAGCGCCAGTGCGGTCGGGTTGGTTGTTACACAGACCAGGGATCCCTTGCCATGTGCCAGTTCAATGATTTTGGTGAAATCGTAAACACGCCCAAAAAAGTCTGGGTATTGGACAATGATCAGGGCGGTGTTGTCGTCGATCAATCTTTCGAGAGCTTCCGGACCTGCCTCCAGGTTGGCATTGGGATCATCTCCCGCCAGTTTCATGCCCATTCCCTGGATATATGTGCGCATGGTTGCCCGGTACTGCGGGTGGACGGTTGGTGAGATGACCACCTTCCTTCGTTTGCCCCGGAATTGGGCATAAGCCATATTGGCTGCCTCGGCAACGGCGGTGGCGCCGTCATAATGGGAGGCGTTCGATACTTCCATTCCAGTGAGCGCACATATCAGGCTTTGGTATTCGAAAATGGCCTGCAGTGTTCCTTGCGATATTTCCGGTTGATAAGGGGTGTAGGCAGTGTAGAACTCACCGCGTCTCAATATATGGTCCACTGCTGCGGGGATATAGTGGTTATATGCACCTGCACCGAGGAAGGAAACCAGGTCTGTGCGGATGTTATCATTGCCCATGGAGAGGTAACCCAGTTCAGCGGCCGCCTCCATCTCGGTTAGAGCAGGGGGCAGATTCAGTTTTGGGAAGCGATACTTGGCAGGAATATCATTGAACAGGTCTTCGAGGGTTTCAAGGCCGACGGCAGCTAGCATTTCCTCCCGCTCTTTGGGAGAATGTGGGATAAAAGTCATATACTCTCCTTCCATTGACGGGCTAATTAATGCGCTCTCTCTTCGCAATACTTGGCATACGCGGCTGCATCCATCAGGTCGGATGCATCTCCGCCTTCAACTTTTACCATCCAGCCCTGTCCGTAAGGGTCTTTGTTTAATATTTCAGGATTGCCGCTCAGAGCCTCATTAACCGCCGCCACTGTTCCGGTCACGGGGGAATATGTCTCCGCTGCAGCCTTGACCGACTCGACCGAAGCAATTGCCTTGCCCGGGGCGATCGCTTCCCCAGGGCTGACCACGATTTCCACAAAAACGATATCCGAGAGTTGGTTTTGGGCAAAATCACTCAGACCCGTGGCTCCATTTGCGGGGTCAAACCACTCATCGGTCTTGCTATATTTGAGATTGGCGGGAATGTTCATTTTTCGTCTCCTTGATTTTTATCGCTTAAATAATAAGGGCGCACGCAGACAGAACGTGCGCCCTCTGTGATCTACCTGAGAGATTCTCCCCCGGTAGCGGTTTGTTATGCGTTCAACAGCCGCTGCCTGGGGATTGCCCCGTCGGTGTCCCGGGAAAGGGATGACCTCCCGGCCGGAAACTTTCCAGAGGAACCTGGTGCAGGGTCCTTTTTACCTGAGAGTTTCGCCCGAACTTGCTTATTCCGGGTTTGCACCTTCGGTGCCCCTGTTTTCCTGATTTGATAACCCGGAAAATAGGGGTCTCTTCCCTGCATCCATTCGTTTGTATTATATAGTGCATTGTACGAGCAAGGCGGGCATGAGTCAAGTTAAATATCTCAGGAAAAAAAACCGGGCTCCGCTCCCCTGGATAAAGGCTTGAAAGATGGTCATTCTCCTGTCAGAGTACCGCGCACCCAGTCTCCCACCAGCCAGTATTTGAAATCCTGGCCCTGGTTCGTCTGGATCGCTCCCACAATACCGTATATGAGAGCTCCCAGGGGAAAAAGTGCCAGTAACGGGGTTACGCAGGTAGCTACAGGGACAAGAATTATCCCAACGACAATGGCTGATAGCAGACCAACGATCGCCCACATCATTCCGATCAATAAACCCCCACCAAACCACCAGATTAATTGGAACAGCATGGCTTGCAGGGCATGGTATGCCACAAAACGTGACCGGTCTTTGTAAATGATATAGATGATAAGCGCGCCAATTGGACCGCCGAACCCGGTTACCAGGTTCAGCAGCGTGCTCAGATGTGCCAGCATACCCCAGGTCCGTTCATCGCCTGGAGACAAGACCTGCGTAGAGATGGTTTGCGGGGTGGGCAATGACGGCACAGAATGGGGAACTGGAATATCGGACACCTCCGGAGTGGTGATTGGATCAGACGGTTCGGAAGGGGGACTGGCTCTCTTTTTGTCAGGCATTGTTTATTCTCCTCGGAAAGATTCTTGATGAACAGTTAGGTCTTAAGGTATATAACGATTTCCTCCCCAATTGGTTGCACAAGTTATGGTTAATCAAAGGAGCCCGCCAATTGGCGGGCTCTTTATTCATGCGGATTAAAAATTATGCGACCCAGTGCTGATCGCGCAGGAACTTGGTGACAACAGGTACTTCGAAATATTTACCCATGTAGGCAAGGTATGCTGGCCACAGCAAGAGCAACCAGATAAAAGGCCGGATGCATCCCAATGCCACGCCCAAAATGCCCAGACCATGAGATAGGATGCCTGTAAGAATGCCCAGGATTATCTCGACAAGCCACACACCCACGTTCAAGGCAAGCGCCTGAACGGCGTGGAATTTAATAAATGGCCGGTTTTTCTTTCCTTCGATTAAAAGCATGACCAATGCTACGATAAAGATGGGGTAGCTTAGTGCCGCCCAGAGTTTATCATCGCTGGTAATATCCGTATTCATTTATATCTCCTTGGGTTTTTTCAATATCAGGATATTTGGGAATTTTCAAAAAATCCAGAATATTGAAAACCTGGTTTATTTATGCGACCCAACCCTGCTTCTTGACAAAGTCAGAGAGGAACGGAATGGTTACCCATTTGCCCTGGTAGGCTTGAATGGCTAGCACTATCCCATAAACAGCACCTACAGCGAATAAGCAGCCTACAGTGATTGTACCCAACACATATAATGGCACGGCATATGCCAGTGAAAGAACCGCATTATATTTAATGAAAGGGCGGCCTTTTTTATCATCCATGAACAGCACCACGACCGCCACTGGCCAGATTAGCCAGCTCAGTAACGCCCACAATTTGTCGTCACTGGTAACATCGGAACTGATTGGTTGTTGAGTCATTTTTTTCTCCTGGGAGTATGAATTCGTTTGGAAGTTTGAAGTATTTTACTTCTAATTTGGACAAATTGCAACCGATTTGGGGTAGATTAATACATCGGGTTTTTTGCAGGGTGGATTCACCTATTCCAACAAAAGGCAGTAGAATTACAACATGAGATCCAGGACGCGTATAATTTTTATGGGATCCCCCGAATTCGCTGTTCCAACACTGGAGGCTCTCGCTGCGCATTATTCGGTTGCGGGAGTGGTCACCCAACCCGATCGTCCTGCCGGGCGCGGTGGAAAGATGCAGCCTCCAGCAGTGAAAGCAGCTGCCACGCGCCTTGGCCTGTCCCTCATGCAACCAGAACGCATACGCAATCCAGATTCGATCCTTCAACTCAAGGCTTGGTCCCCTGACCTGATCGTTGTGACTGCCTATGGGCAGATTTTACCTCAAGCAGTGCTCGACCTGGCTCCTCACGGTTGTATCAATGTTCACGGGTCCCTTCTTCCCAGGTGGCGTGGAGCAGCACCCATTCAGGCTTCCATCCTGCAAGGGGACCCGGAAACCGGGATCACCATCATGAAAATGGACACGGGTGTGGACACGGGTCCCATCCTCAGTCAACGTGTCATTAAGCTTTCCCCCGGGGATACCGCCGGTTCCCTTTTTTCGAAAATGGCTCCCATCGGTGCAGAACTCCTGATGGAAACCTTGCCGCTTTTTCTCGGCGGAGAACTCATTCCCCACGCTCAGCCCGAAAAAGGTGTCACCTACTCTCCAATCTTAAAAAAAGGAGATGGCTTGTTGGATTTTAATAACCCTGCGGTCGAATTGGAACGTCGGGTGCGTGCCATGAATCCCTGGCCCGGAGCTTTTTTTTCCTGGAATGGAACCCCGCTGAAAGTTTATCGTGCCCGTGTCGGGTTCGGAAAAAGCCCGGGGGTTGGATGCAGGTTGGCCGTTGATGGATACCCAGCCGTTGGAACTGGGGAAGGGATCCTAATCCTTGAAGATGTCCAGCCGGCAGGGAAAAAAATCATGCCGGGGAAGGCTTATTTTTCCGGGGCTCGCGATTGGATTAACATCTGACCAATCCCTGTGAAGCCCGGTAGTCAATTTTCTCATTCGTGACTTATAGGTTTAATAATATTTGCGGAGGGCAGCATGCCGAAATATGTAGCCGCAATTGACCAGGGCACCACCAGTACCCGCTGCATTCTTTTTGACCATGCCGGGAAAATCATCTCCATGGATCAAAAGGAGCATAAGCAGATTTTTCCAAAACCCGGGTGGGTGGAACACGACGCCCTCGAGATCTGGGAGAATACCCAGCAGGTCGTGCGCGGTGCGATGGAAAAATCCGATCTGGAAGTGGTTGACGTGGCGGCCGTTGGTGTCACCAATCAGCGGGAATCCACTGTTGTCTGGGATCGCCAGACAGGACGACCAGTCTATAACGCCATCGTCTGGCAGGACACGCGGACGGACACCATCTGCAACGATCTGGCGAAAAGTGGTGGGCAGGACCGCTTCCGGGTTACCACGGGTTTACCTTTGGCAACCTATTTCTCCGGCCCAAAAATAAGGTGGATCCTGGATAATGTCGCTGGATTGCGTCAACGCGCTGAAAGAGGTGAATTGCTCTTCGGCAACATGGATACGTGGGTGATTTGGAATATGACCGGTTCCCACGTTTCTGATGTGACCAATGCATCGCGTACCTTGTTGATGGACCTGAACACGCTGGATTGGGATGAGGAAATAATCAGCCTCCTGGGTATTCCCCGCCCGATGTTACCCAGGATTTGTTCCTCTTCTGAAATTTATGGGATTGCCAGGGGTGGGTTGGGTGGTGTTCCGCTGGCTGGAGACCTGGGTGACCAGCAAGCCGCACTCTTTGGTCAGGCATGCTATTCGCCCGGAGATGCCAAGAACACCTACGGCACGGGGTGTTTCATGCTCATGAATACTGGAGAGATACCCGTGCTGTCAAAGAATGGGCTGTTGACAACACTTGGATATAGGATCGGCAGCCAACCAGCCATTTATGCCCTGGAAGGTTCAATCGCTGTTGCCGGGGCTCTTGTCCAGTGGTTGCGCGACAACCTGGGGGTGATTGAAAAATCATCGGATGTGGAGGTATTAGCCAGCTCGGTAGATGATAACGGCGGCATATTCTTCGTCCCAGCTTTCTCAGGATTGTTTGCGCCATACTGGCGGTCGGATGCCCGCGGTGCCATCCTGGGCCTCACCCGTTACGCCAACAAGGGACACCTTGCCCGCTCAGTACTGGAAGCCACCGCTTACCAGACAAAGGAAGTGCTAGACGCCATGCAGAAGGATTCCGGTGTGAAGTTGACCTCCCTGAAAGTTGATGGGGGAATGGTTTTCAATGAGCTTTTAATGCAATTCCAGGCTGACATCCTCGACGTACCGGTTATCCGACCCAGGGTGGCTGAGACGACTGCGCTCGGGGCCGCCTACGCAGCCGGATTGGCAGTCGGGTTTTGGAAAAATTTCGGAGAACTTCGGCAAAACTGGGGCAAGGATAAAGGATGGACGCCTTCGATGCCAGTTGAGAGGCGTAACACACTCTACAACGGGTGGAAGAAAGCCGTAACCCGCACCTTTGACTGGGTGGATTGAGCGTTTAAAATTCGCAGGATTTCATCCCGGTTTTAAAGAGGAATCATGAATCGACAAGATATTCTCTCCTCACTAAAATCCAGAACCCCCACTGTCCTCATCGTCGGGGGCGGGATCAACGGCATTGGAACTTTCCGTGATCTGACCCTGCAGGGCGTGGACACCCTGCTGATCGATCGGGCAGACTTTTGCTCAGGTGCTTCAGCTGCCTCCTCACGCATGGCTCATGGAGGCATCCGCTATCTCGAAAATGGAGAATTCCGCCTTGTCCGGGAAGCTGTGCAGGAACGCAACCGCATGATACAGAACGCCCCCAGCCTGGTCCAACCACTGCCTACCACCATTCCCATCTTCAAAACATTTTCCGGGTTGTTGAATGCTCCGCTCAAGTTCCTCGGTTTATTGGAAAAACCCTCCGAACGGGGAGGGTTGATCATCAAAATCGGGTTGCTTTTTTACGATGCTTTTACCGGGAAGACCCGGGCTGTGCCTCGGCACAGTTTCGATGGACGCCGGAAAGCATTACAGAAATTCCCTCGCCTCAATCCACGGATCCGCTATGCAGCAACTTATTATGACGGGATCATTCTTTCCCCCGAACGCCTGTCTCTGGAACTCCTGCTTGACGCAGAAAAGGAAGGAATCCATGCTCGAGCCCTAAACTATGTCAGCTTGATCAGTGTAAATAAGGATACAGCTATTTTACATGACGAGGTAAGTGGCTTAACATTAAACATCCAACCCAGGCTGATCATCAATGCTGCAGGTCCATGGATTGATAAAACCAACCGAACCCTGGGCTTGGAAACTCAATATATCGGTCCAACCAAGGGTTCACACCTTGTGATTGACAATCCCGAACTGCGCAATGCCATTGGTGACCATGAGTTCTTCTTCGAGAATAATGACGGGCGTATCGTGCTCATCTTTCCATTATTTGATAAAGTAATGATCGGCACCTCCGATCTGCCAATTAAAGACCCCGATACAGCACGCTGTACCGACGAAGAAGTTGAATATTTTATTGAAATGGTGGGGCGGGTCTTTCCTGGTCTCAAGCTTGGCCGCGAGCAGATCGTCTTCCGCTTCTCAGGGGTTCGCCCGCTGGCATATTCCAGGGCGAAGAACGCAGGACAGATCACGCGGGACCATCATGTGCACCAAGACATGCTGGGGAGTATCCCTGTCTATTCACTGGTGGGCGGAAAATGGACTTCATTTCGCGCATTTTCCGAGCAAGTGACGGATCTTTGCCTGGCATTCATCGGAAAACAGCGGGTTGCCAACACCAGCTCCCTTCCCATCGGAGCAGGGAAAAACACTCCGGTCATCAAAACCGATCCGCATTACACACCGGGGGATATCGCAACCTTGGCCAGGAGGGAAAAGATTGTCCATCTCGACGATCTGCTCCTGCGCCGGACCCTGCTGGGATACCTGGGGCAGCTTACCCGTCAACGGGTGGATGAACTTGCGCGCATTCTGGGGGACGTGCTGGGCTGGGACGAATCCACGAAAAAAGGCGAAGTAACACGCAGTCTTGAAATCCTTTCGGATAAGCACGGGGTTCATCTATAACCTCGGGAAGCAGGCGGCAGCCGCCCACGCTTTTTGTTTGATGGTAAAATCTCATCCCTTGTGTCTGGCGCCCGGATAAAAAAAATGTCTCCGCAAATGCCCCCAATTGCATCAAAACGATGGTCGCCAGCGGGAGGAAGATTAACTTGGAAAAAATGATCATCCAAATTCAACCTGTCACTCCGCGGGATACAGTCGAAGTACACCTGCAAGACGGAAGAGTACTTTCCGGGCCGCGCGGCTCAACTGCGGGTGATTTTTTACTGGCCGCGCCAGGTTCCAATTCCGCACCCCTGGTGGCTGCGATCGTCAATGGAGACCTGCGCGAATTGACCTTCCCCATCAAAATGGATTCCAGCCTGGCTCCCGTAAGCATGTCCGACGCGGACGGAGCCCGCGTTTACCGCCGTTCATTGACCTTCCTTTTGGAAACCGCTTTTGTGACCCTTTTTCCTGATGCAGTCCTGATCATTGATCATTCCATTTCGTCAGGCGGTTACTACTGTCATGTCAGCGGGCGCACGGCTCTGGATGCAGTCGAACTCCAGCGGCTGGAATCCGAAATGAAGCGCTTGGTGGATAAGAACCTGCCGTTCATGCGCCGCGAAATCCCGGTCGCCGAAGCCATCAGCTTTTTTGAGAAAGAAAACTATCCCGATAAGGTCAGTCTGCTGCGGCACCGGCGCAAGCCGTATGTCACGCTTTACAGTATTGGCGAACACCTCGACTATCACCATGGTTATATGGTGCCTTCAACCGGCTATTTAAAATGGTTCGCTTTAAATCCTGCCAACAGTGGTTTCACCCTCCGTTACCCTCGTCGGCGGGCTCCGACCACTCTGGCTCCCATCGAAGATTACCCAAAGCTGATGTCAGCCTTCCATCAATACGGTCAATGGCTGGAACGCCTGGGGATTGACAACGTAGGGGCATTGAATCACGCCATCGAAACCGGTCGCAGTCGGGAAATCATTTTGGTATCGGAAGCCCTGCACGAACAACATATCACCTACATCTCACGTCAGATCGCCACCCGACGCAGGGAAGCCCGGATAGTGCTCATCTCCGGTCCCTCGTCTTCCGGCAAGACCACCTTTTCTCGAAGGCTGGCGGTCCAACTACTGGCGCTTGGCATTTCGCCTTTTGCCCTCGAACTGGATAGTTATTTTGTTGACCGGGACAAAACCCCGCTGGATGACAAGGGTCAATTTAATTTTGAGGCATTGGAAGCCCTCAACCTCACCTTGCTTGGCGACCACCTGACCCGCCTGAT
>DBFP01000039.1 GCA_002294405.1 Anaerolineales bacterium UBA877
AAAAGAAAAACCCCTCTTCGTCATTCCTGAACCCGATGAAAAGGTTGATAACCTTCAGAGGGAGGGGAAACCACAACTCGAGCATGAGAAAATCAATAATTCTGACAGAGTAATTGCTGAGGGGAAAACCAAGGATGAAAAGCCAAAGGGTGGAACTGCTGCGAGCCCGGTTATAAATGATTTGGAAGAAATTCTCGCCAAGGTACATATTTACGAAAATATTACCCGAACCAATCCCACCAATGATCGAGGCTGGGATACTTTGGGAAAATTATATAAAACATTGGGCCGTTATTCAGATGCCATTGGCGCTTACAAAAAGGCTATCGAGATGGCCCCGGACAGGGAGGTATATTACTATTACCTGGGGTTGCTCTACTCAGTGGAGCAACAGGACGATGAGGCAATAAAAGCCTTCCAAATGGTTCTCCAAAAAAACCCGGAATATATTTTGGCTCACAGCGCCCTGGCTGGAGTTTATCACCGGGTGGGATTGGAAAACAAAGCCAACCATCACATCGCCATCGCCTTACCAAAAATGAATAATGAGAGCACATATAACCGTGCTTGTTTTTACGCAATTTGTGGTGACAGGGATTTAGCGTTTGAGTTTCTTATTCTTGCACTCAAGAATAAGGATACGACGATCGATTGGATAATATCTGATCCCGACTTGGATCCACTTCGACCCGATCCGCGTTACCAGGAGTTGATCTCAAATAGGGACCAATCTAATCCAGAAAACCTTAAAGATAATTACTATTCTTCCGGCCTGGATGGCAAACCCAACCGGCTCCTGCCCATATTGAATCACTCCCTGGAGAGGTAAAAGATGTCCATCACGATAATCCTTAATGTGTTGCTGGGACTTTTCCTTACATGGTCCTTGTTAAGCCTGTCATCCATGCAAATCCAGGAATGGATCGCCACCAGGTTAAAATGGCGCTCTCGAATGCTCGAAGAAGCACTTGGAAAGATGCTGACTGACTTAACCCTGGTAGATCAATTTTATAATCATCCATTGATCCGAAGTCTATATACCGGTAAAAATAATGACACCAAGCCATCGTACATTCCTGCGAGTCAATTTTCACAGGCAATGATCGACATTCTCTCATCAACCGGGACGGAAGCCTCCCTCCTTCAGCAGCAACTATACAAGTTATACGGTGAAACCCGGCGATTGCCAAAAAGAAAACAAAGTGAAGTGCGTACCCGGCTGGGCTTGATGCTGGGAATGGCTCGAAAGGCGCTGGTCACTGAAAATGGGGAAGATTCCAGCGCTGAAATCCTGGATGCGGTGAAAACTGATTTGCTGGTTTTGGGAACGGATATCCCTCGACTTCAGAAACCGGTTGACTCATTATTCAATGCGGTAAGAGTCCAGAAACAGCAGATAAATGATGCACTGGTAAAATTATCCTTCAAGGAGGGGATCTCCAAAGATGAAACAATGATGCGTATTCGTGCAGGGGTCACAGCACTTAGCATAACCCATCCCCAACTGAAACAGACGTTTTACGCCATCATGAACAGCATGCCTCAATCAATCTGGCAAAAAGAAAATGAATTGGAGTTGGTTGCCGCCAATATTGAAGAATGGTTTAACAATGCCATGTATCGTTTGACCGGCTGGTACAAACGCCGCAGCCTCCTAACTACCCTCATGGTGGGAATAATATTGGCCTCCATCGTCAATATTGACTCGATAAACCTGACCACCCGTTTGTGGAGGGAGCCTGATTTGCGGATCGCGATTATTAGTAATATTGGATCAATTCTCACTCAGGACAATACATCGATTCTAAATGTCGACCAGTTGTCTGCAATCCAACAACAATTCTCAGAAATCAGTCTTCCAGTCGGCTGGTTGGGATCTCCCATCCCGCAGACCGGTGACAGGTTGTCAAATTTACCTGTTGTCTGTACCCTCTTTCCACATCAAGATAATGAAATATTTGGTATTCAAATTTCGAAGCAATGTTATCCTCTGATCAATTCCCCGCAAGTTGCAGACCTGACTGGTTGGTTGCTTAAACTTGTCGGAATTCTGATTACAGGTGTTGCAGCCAGCCCGGGAGCCTCCTTTTGGTTTGATGTATTAAAAAAGTTCATCAACGTCCGTCTTTCTGGTGCCAATCCGACGGAAATAAATGCAAAGGCTGCTCAAAGTTCCATGGGATAACCCAGTCGCCGTCAGATCGAGCCATTGACAAGATTATTTGTGGTTTAACCTTAATATTCCTGCATAAAGTCATCACATTTTTTCATGTAAGACCTCAACCTGGGGGATAGAGACTTCCCTTTATGTCTCCTCAGGTATAATGTGGTCATGCCTTCGAATGTTCCAGTCGCACCTGTGGATTACCTTATTATCGGACATCTCTCCTGCGATAAAACAACCGAGGGCTTGCGATTGGGTGGAACGGCGGCGTATGCTGCATTAACTGGTTGTGCTTTGGGCTTGCGAGTCGGAATCGTGACTGCTTGGGGCGGGGAAATTCCTCTCGGTCCACTGGAGGGTATAAGCATTCATAGTGTCCATGCAGAGCACAGTACTTCTTTTGAGAACAGGTACACTCCTCAAGGACGTATCCAGCACATCCTTAACCGCGCACCAGACCTATCCCTCGATACAATTCCTGAACTCTGGAAGCATACCCCGATCGTCCATATTGGACCGGTTGCCGGGGAAGGAAAAACCATGGTGGATGGATGTTTTCCAACCTCATTGATGGGGGTGACACCCCAGGGATGGCTCAGGAAATGGGATAAGGAGGGGCTGGTTAGTCCTGGAGACTGGCCGGAATCCAATGAAGTGTTATCCAAAACTGGCGCAGCGGTGCTCAGCATTGAGGATGTCGATGGAGATGAGGATTGTATAGAGGCAATGGCAACAGCCAGCCGGGTGTTGGCTGTAACTGAAGGTCCTGCCGGCGCGCGGCTCTATTGGAATGGTGACCTGCGCCGCTTTCATGCTCCTCATTTTAAAGAAATTGATGCCACCGGTGCCGGGGATATATTTGCAGCCGCTTTTTTTTGGCGGCTGTATGTAACGCGTGATCCGTGGGCTGCAGCCCGCTTTGCCACCCACCTTGCGTCATTTTCAGTTTCGCGACGTGGATTGGACGGCATCCCCACGCAAGAAGAGATTCAGTCTTGCCTGGTGGAGGTTTTATAGTGGGACGGGTATATACACTGGTGAATCAAAAAGGGGGGGTGGGGAAGACCACCACTGCCATTAATCTTGGCGCCTACCTGGTTCAATTCGGTCAACGAGTGCTAATCGTGGACCTCGATCCCCAAGCGAACGCCACTTCTTCGCTTGGGGTGGATAAACATACTGTTAAAGGGGGGACTTATGAAGCGCTGATTGGGGGGGCATCTGTTCCAGCCCTGATATTACAGAATCCACGTTTGAAACTTGCCTTATTACCTTCTTCCCCGTCTCTGGCTGGAGCGGAAGTGGAACTGGTGAACGAGCTGGGAAGGGAAGTCAAACTTCGCCAGGTCATCCAACTATTGCTGGACCGGTTTGATTACATCCTGATCGACTGCCCGCCTTCACTTGGCTTGTTGACAATCAATGGATTGATGGCAGCACAAGATGGTGTTTTAATCCCTGTGCAGTGCGAATACCTGTCATTGGAAGGATTGGGTGAATTAACTCATACCATCCAAAGGGTACGTGCTGCATTGTATCCAGAACTCAGAGTCCGAGGTGTAATCCTGACGATGTTCGATATCCGCACCAACCTTTCAAGTGATGTGGTGGCTGAAGTAAAAAAGTATTTTAGGGAAAATGTTTTCGACACCATCATCCCACGTAGTATCAGGTTAGCAGAAGCGCCTTCCTATGGATTGCCAATATCGACCTATTCTCCGGCCTCGAATGCAGCCAAGTCTTATGAATCCCTTGCGCGGGAATTGTTAACCGGTGATGGTGCGGTTATCATGGAAAGTGCAGAGTAGGAGAACCCTATGGCACGTAAATCTGGACTTGGTCGCGGACTGGAGGCGTTGATCCCGGGGGGAGATAAAGGACAGGCTGCCAACGGGGTGATGCAGGTTCCCGTGGAAAAAGTAAGCCCAAACCCGCGCCAGCCGCGCAACATGATGCGTCCGGAAGATTTGACGGAATTGACCGCATCAATTCGTGAACATGGAGTACTCCAACCATTAATCGTCACCCGCGGGAAGACATCGGGGCAATACATCCTTATCGCCGGAGAACGCCGCCTCCAGGCGGCTCGGTTGGCAGGATTAAACTCCGTGCCAGTCCTGGTACACCAGGCTACCGACCAGCAGCGGTTGGAGTTGGCAATCATAGAAAATGTCCAACGCTCCGATCTATCTGCTCTTGAAGAAGCAGAGGGGTACCGCCAGTTGGCTGAAGATTTTGGGCTTTCCCACGATGCCATTTCAGCCCGTGTTGGCAAGAGCCGTGTTGCAGTGACGAATACATTGCGATTACTCAGATTACCGGATTCGGTCAAGAATGCCTTGATTGAAAAGCGCATATCCGAGGGACATGCTCGCGCACTTTTGGCTCTTGCCACACCCGAAGCACAAACAACGGCGCTGCAAACCGTGCTTGCCAAAGAATTAAATGTCCGCCAGACAGAAGAATTGGTACGGAAGCTCTCGGGGGAAAAACCATCCCGCAAACCAAAACCAATTGTATTACCGGATATTGCCGAATTGGAGGACCGTCTCAGATCCAGCCTTGGGACAAGGGTAAATTTACGGTCAAGCCGGAAGGGTGGAATGTTGATTATTTATTATTATTCTGGTGAGGAACTGGATGTTCTCACGCGAAAGTTGTTGAAGTAGTGACAGGATAAGTCGCTCCTGGATCATCAGTCGAGCTATATATGAGAATTCTCAACAATGCTCGAATTTACACTCTGCACCATGCGCTCCCAATCGCATCTGCCGTAGTAATTAACGACGGATATATAATTGCTGCCGGTGGTAATGAGCTATTGGATGAATTCGACCGTGCTGAAGTTGAAGATATGGGTGGTCAGTTCATACTTCCAGGGTTGATTGATGCGCATATCCATCTTCAAGAATATACTCTCAGTTGCAGCATAGTAGATTGTGAGCTGGAGAGTAAAGAGAAAATCCTGCAAAGGGTTGCCGATCGCCTTGTAGGTCTACCAGATGACCAATGGGTGCGCGGGCATGGTTGGAATCAAAATAGCTGGGGCGGGAAGTGGCCGGTTGCTGCTGACCTTGATGCCATTGCCCCGCAGAATCCCCTTTACCTTACAGCAAAATCCCTGCATGCTGCGTGGGTAAACAGCGCAGCATTAAAACTGGCGGGGATCACCGCCTCCACCTTGGATCCAGAGAATGGTCACATTCAGCGGGATTCTCAGGGAAAACCAACAGGTATCTTGCTTGAAGAGGCACTAAAACTGGTTGAGCGTATCGTCCCGGAACCGACCCCTGACGATCTGGCGAAAGACTTCCGGAATATTTTTGGAAACCTGTGGCGGATGGGGATTACCGGGGTCCATGATTTCGATAAAAGAACCTGTTTCGAGGCATTGCAGCTCTTATGGGAACAAGGAGACTTGCATCTGCGTGTGGTTAAATCAATCCCCTTTGAATCGCTTCCCCAGGCAGTGATCCTTGGTTTGCGGAGCGGATTCGGGGATGAAATTCTTCGCATTGGTTCCGTCAAGTTATTTTCTGATGGCGCTCTGGGCACTCATACCGCGGCCATGTTTGACCCTTATATTGACGACCCGCAAAATCGTGGTATTCTAGCCTTGGATAATGAACAGTTCTTAGAGCAAGGCCGTTTGGCAGCGGAATCTGGTCTCAGCCTGGCGGTCCACGCCATAGGGGACAGGGCAGTCCATGAAATACTTGAAGGATTTGTCCGGTTGAGAGCATACGAACGCAAGCGCGGATTACCATTGTTGCGCCACCGCATTGAACATGTGCAAACGATTCACCCTGACGATGCGAGGAGATTCAAAGAGCTGGATATCATTGCCTCCATGCAACCGATACACGCCACCTCAGATATGATGGTCGCTGATCGCCTCCTGGGAAGCAGGGCAGCGTTTTCTTACGCATGGCGGACATTAAAACAGCAAGGTGCCAGACTGGTTTTTGGGTCGGATGCGCCTATTGAAAGTCCTAATCCATTCAAAGGTTTACACGCCGCTGTCACCAGGCGTCGAGAGGATGGTACCCCGGGACCAGAGGGGTGGTTTCCGGAACAACGGTTGTCAGTCGCAGAAGCACTGGATGGTTTTACGACAGGACCCGCCTTTTGTGCCGGTATGGAAAATCGGCAAGGACGGTTGTCAAAAGGTTTTTTTGCTGATTTGATTGTTGTCAGGTCAGATCCGTTCACATGCGACCCTGCAGAACTTCATAGGATCCAACCAGTGGCAACAATGGTTGGTGGTGAATGGGTCTGGCAGATATGAGGAGCAGTGAATGAAACCTCATCTGACACCTGAAGTGCTTGTCCCCCGGCTGGGGGAATACCTTGTTCAGAGCGGGGTTCTTTCCGAAGAAGAACTGGAAAAAGCCCTGGCGTATCAAAGAAAAAAGCAAAAATCTGGAAATCGATACCTGCTTGGGCAGGCATTGCTCGACTTAAAACTGCTTACCAGACTCCAAATCGACCATGCGGTGACAGAGCAGATCATACAACTTCGGAATGCATTGGAAGACGCCAATCAGTTCTTGGAGCGCCGCGTTGCTGAACGGACAGAAGAATTACAGGAGGCTCTCCGGAAGCTGTCAGAATTGAATCAAATGAAAGCGAACTTTGTTGCCAATATTTCACATGAATTACGCACCCCACTTACGCATATAAAGGGATACCTGGAATTATTGATAACTGAATCGCTCGGTTCGCTGACTTCTGAACAGAAAAATAGTTTACATGTCAGCCAGCGTTCGGCTGGACGGCTCGAAAGCCTGATAGATAATCTCATCCTCTTCTCACTGGCCGCGCGCGGCGAGATGACTTTAAGCCTGGCAACCGTCAACCTGAATAAGGTGGCTGAGGAGGTATATAGTTATTCGCATACCAAGGCTGAAGATCGGAATGTATTGCTAAAATTAAGTCTTAATCCCGAAATTCCCTATGTTCAGGCTGATGAAAAGAAAATTTCCTGGGCAATTCTTCAATTGATAGACAATGCCATTAAATTTACTCCCGCGGGAGGAGTGGTAACCTTGTCAATCGAGAAGGAATCAGATAAATTGATCAATGTCTCAGTATCTGATACTGGAATTGGAATTCCCAGCAGCCGGATGAAAGAGATTTATGAACCTTTTCACCAATTGGATGCATCCTCCACCAGGCGTTACGGTGGCACCGGGCTTGGACTTTCCTTGGTTCGCGAGATTATCAGCGCTCATGGTTCGATGATAGAGGTGCAGTCGGAAGATCGAAAAGGGACGAAATTTTATTTCCACCTGATCGCGGTAAAAAACAGTAGCTGATCCAGCTGGTAAAAAATGGACATCGAAACACTTGAAATCTTTTCCCGCTTCAGCAGTTCAATCATAAGGGACGATTGGAAAAAATCCCTGGATGCGATGTTCGTATTACTGCGCAGGAAATTTGTTTTTGACAATTTGGCGATCTACCTTGTGAAAGGCATTGGCACCACGCCCGAAGTTTTGTATGCTCGCGCTGCCGGGCGGGGACGTAACAAAGAGGCTGAAGCCTCATGGGGGGAAGAAATAGCCAACCAGGTCGTCAATTCAGGGAAAGCGATTGAATCAATCCCGGCAGAAAATCCAAACACCGATCGAATTACCATGCCCCATTTACTTGGCCTGCCATTAATACTTCCCGATCGGCGCGGCGCGTTGGTCTTCGTTCGCTTCGGCGGTCCTGAATTCACGGCAGAGCAAATGCCCTTGGCAACGTTGGCAGCCTCCCACGCGGTCCGGGTGCTGGAACAAAACGTGCTCAAGGAAAGCCTCACCCAGCTTGAACATGCACGGCACCGCGCCCAGCTGCAGGATGATTTCATCGCCACGATTTCCCATGAATTGCATACCCCGCTTGGGTTCATTAAGGGATACACCACATCGCTTTTACGGTCTGACACTACCTGGGATTCAGCCACCCAGCAGGAATTTCTAACCATCATCGACGAAGAATCTGACCACCTTTTAACATTGATCGACCACATGCTTGATTCTGCACGATTGCAAAGCGGAAGCATGACCATGGATTTTCAACCCGTTCGATTAGATTCACTATTAAGGGACGTAGTCCAGCGCATCCATGGACGCCATCAAAATTTGGAAGTGGTCTTGGACCTGGTGCCTGCCCCCCCGATCCATGCTGACACCACCCGGTTAACCCAGGTATTTGACAACCTGTTCGATAATGCCATCAAATATGCTCCCGGAACCAAAATAACCATCACACTCCAGGTAAAGGAAAATTGGCGGGTGATTACTTTTGCAGACCAGGGACCGGGCATCCCAGCGGAGCACATCCAATTCCTATTCGAACGGTTCTACCGGGTTCCAGGGCAGTTCAGCAAAAAAGGAACCGGGCTGGGATTGTTCATCTGCAAACAAATAATTCAGGCACATCACGGGCGAATTTCGGTAAAAACCGCACCTGGAAAAGGAACTTCATTTCGTATTGATCTCCCTGTCCGTCCCGAGAAGGAAGTAAAGGAGGCTTAAACCATGTCCACACGCATTCTGGTAGTTGACGACGAACCACGATATCTCCGCCTGCTGGAGGCCAACTTGCTTACCAAGGAGAAGGAGTATGAGGTATTCACTGCGGCAGATGGAGAAGAGGCGCTCGAATCTTTTTCAGCCAACCCGGTTGACTTGATCTTGCTGGATGTAATGCTGCCCGGCATGGATGGCTTTGGTGTATGCCAGCGGATCCGCCAATTTTCAAACGTACCAATCATTATGCTGACCGCGAAAGGCGAAGAACAAGATCGGGTCAAAGGGCTGGATGTTGGCGCCGATGATTACCTTGTCAAACCATTCTCGGTAATGGAGCTGCTTGCCCGGGTAAGGGCGGTCCTGCGTCGCGCCCAAGTTTCCGACACGGAACAAGATCGCTTTTTTACCCACGGTAACCTGAGAATAGACTTTGCCCGCGCAGAAGTATGGCTGGGGGATCAGCCGGTAAATTTATCGGCGACAGAATACCGTCTTTTGCTGCAATTTACGCATAATATTGGGAAAGTTTTGTCAGCTGAAGAGCTGCTTACCGGTGTATGGGGACCAGAATATCGTGACGATAAGGAAATTCTTTGGGTCACCATTGCCCGGCTGCGTCAAAAAGTGGAAGATGACCCCCATGAACCGGTTCATATCGCCACCCGCTCCGGACTTGGGTACTTGATGACACCAATTGAAGATTGATATTATAAAGGTGCTGATGAATACAACCCCGATTTGTGTACTGGTAATTGACGGAGATGAAGCCAGTCGCAACTATCTGACAGTAATGTTGACCAATAATGGTTATAGCGTAATGTCGGCTTCACTGGGTCGAGAGGGCTTGATAACGGCATGGAAGGACAAACCCGATATTATTGTCCTAGATTCATTGCTGCCTGATCTGACCGGCGTGGAACTGGTTACGCGGCTTCGACAGGATAAGCGAACATCCAGCGTGCCCTGTATTGCGCTCAGCGGGCAACCAGATTCCGTGGACATGAACTCCCTTCTTGCAGCCGGTTGCAACGAATATGTCGTCAAATCCAACCAGACTCTTTCTCGTCTGATGGATATCCTTCCGCGATTATTGCAGGGAGAACCACCAGCTCCCAAGAAACGCGGTATGCTCATTGTATTCTTAAGCGCCAAAGGTGGTATTGGGACATCTTCATTATGCGCCAATATCGCAATGTGTTTGGGAAGCGAAAAAATTGAGACTCGCGTTGCAGTGATCGATATGGTGTTACCGATCGGTTCAATATCGGATATTGTCGGTTATACAGATCGCATGAACCTGGTATCGGTCGCATTGGAAAATCCAACCAAAACTTCTGCGGACTATTTCAAGGACAATCTCCCACGAGTACCAAGCTGGTATTTCCATCTGCTGGCTGGTTCCCCTGATCCTGAGTCTGCCAACAACCTGGTGGTGAGCCGTATTGATGGGCTAATTAATGGGATTATCGAGTCTTATGATTACATCCTTGTCGACATGGGACGCGCCTTATCACAAATCAGCCTGCCAATCATCAAGATGGCAGATGTGATTGTCCTGATGGTCGGATCTGATCTCTCCAGTGCCATCTTAACTCAGAAAGTTTGGGATTTTCTAATGAAACAGGGGATAGATTCCAAGAGAGTATATCCCCTTCAGAACCGTGCTGTCGGATTGGAAGGGATGACGAGGGTTGAGCTCGAACAGAAAACCGGGATGCAAATCCGCAGCAGCATGCCTTACCTGGATGGAAATTTCACGATCGCTAATAATCGCCATGAACCGATAATCAGCAAATTTCCCGATGCTTCGTCAACCATTACCCTCAAGCAGGTTGCCCTGCAAATTGCCAACATGGGTCACCAATCCCACGGATAGTTTTCCAGAAGCGTCATGGAAATTTACGGCTATTAATAAAAGTTGTAATTATTTTGACAACCCATGCAGAATATTTTGGAAAAACCTTTCCATGCTTCAATCCATGTCTGGATATCACCGATAAATCCTGAGTCCCGGATCCATAAAATACTTATGGCAATATTTTATAGGGGATTTGTTAATATCATTAGAGATGAAGGTTTCTGCTATAATAATTCTATTGTTGACCACTGATTATTGAGGAAATTTCATGAGCATTCAAATTCAGGTAAACCTTCGTTCGCGAAAACTGGGCGTCTTGATCCGCGACTCCCGCCTTGCAGCACGAATGACGGTCCGGGAATGTGCCCAAACCACCGGTGTAACTCCCGGCATATTCCATGCATGGGAGGAAGGTCGCAGATCACCTTCATTACCTGAATTGGAAGTATTATCCTTTTCCCTGAACCTGCCCCTGAATCGCTTCTGGGGAAAGGATGCCAAATCAGAAGATGGATCTCCCACGGCGAACTTGAACCTGCCCGCCTTTGTCAATCTCCGCCAAAGAATGATCGGCGCGCTGCTTCGTCAGATGCGTGAAAAGGAAGGAATTTCCCCACGTGCCCTCTCGGAGATGTCTGGCATTTCGACAAAACGGCTCAAGGCATTTGAGCTGGGAGAACGTCCCATTCCACTCCCCGAGTTGGAAGGCTTGACGGCATTGCTGGGCGGACAGATTGAAATGCTCTTTGACCAGACCGGTCAAATTGGACAATGGATGATCCAACAAAAGTCGATCAAGGATTTTCTGCAACTCTCACCTGAACTGCAGAATTTCATTGGCAAACCGGTTAACCTTCCTTACCTGGAACTCGCCTTGAAATTGAGTGGCATGTCCACCGATAAACTGCGTTCGGTGGCTGAAGATATTCTGGATATCACATTCTAAGATGACAGAAAAACTGTCCCCCCAAGAGCTAGGGGACCTGGCTCAAGGTCAATATCAAGAGGGGGATTATTCATCTGCAGAGAAGACCTTTGCCGAGGCTGCTGTTGCCTTTACAGAGTTTGGAGATCTGCCAATGTCTGCAGAAATGAAAAATAACCAGTCCGTAGCCTTGCTCCGTGGTAAACGCGCCCAGGCTGCGCTGGAAGCGGCACAAGGAACAGACACTATTTTCGCGGATGCTGGAGATAACCGCCGCCAAGGCATGGCGCTTGCCAATCAAGCATCAGCACTGGCAGCGCTTAATCGCACAGCTGAGGCAACTGATTTTTACACCAGGGCGGGAGCTGCTCTTGAAAAAGCAGGTGAATTGGATTATCGCCTTGAGGTGATGCAATTGCTTTCCACCCTTTACTTGAGAAAGTTGAAAATATTTGACGCCATCATTGCGTTGCAGTCTGGGCTGGCAGGAATAAAGAATCCCACACCAAAACAACGTTTCATGAAAATGCTGTTGTTCTTCCGCATATGATCGTCGGTCAGGGTTTGCAGGTGCGGCCGGCTGTTCCATCCGACGCGCACCAAATTGCAGGTCTTCTCCAAACAAGTTCACAAGTTCACAGGCACATGGATTGGTGCAGCCCGTTGGATTGGATCGGCTCGCCGCCATTTTTCGTGGTTGAAAACCAGGGCCAGGTTTTTGCCGCCCTGGGGTGTTCACCAGATCCCGCCCAGGTTGCGTGGGTGCGGTTGTTTGCCAACTCTGGCAAAATCCCGGTCAAAGAGTCCTGGCAAATGCTCTGGGACAGTACCAAAGTAGACCTAGCTCAAAGAGGTCAATTCATCGCGGCTGCCATTGTTTTACAGGAATGGCTTTGTGATTTGCTGATTTCAAGCGGATTTACCAAACACCAGCTAATCATTCTCCTGGAACGAAACGACGAGAATCCCCCGGCAGCGAACCTTCCCACTGATATTTCGCTGCGAAGGATAAAGCCTTCAGACCTGCCGGCGGTTGCTGAAGTCGATTTTTCAGCCTTCGAATTGATATGGCGGAATAGCCTTCCAGTGCTGGAAAAGGCCTATCCGCAAGCTGAATGGGCAACGCTGGCTGAGATGGATGGGCAGGTGATCGGATACCAGCTCAGTACTCGTAATTCATTGGGATTACATCTAGCCAGGCTGGCAGTTCGGCCGGAACTGCAGGGAAAGGGTATAGGATCTGCACTGGTTTCGGACCTGATCCAACAAGCAGCGCGGGCCGGAATATCTCATTTGACTGTCAATACTCAAAGCGATAATGCCGCCTCTCTTGCCCTCTACCAGCGGTTGGGGTTTCATGAAAACGGAGAACGTTACCCGGTATATCAATTAAGTATCCCTTCGGGGGGATGATTTAAGATTCGGCAGGGTTTATCCGGTTGTCAAAGGAAAATAATCACCTCTACCGGACTTGATATTTTCACCGGTTCCTGCCTTTCGTGATCTCAAACTCACGAAATTAAACCGGTAGTAATTACGATCATTCAATCAATTTTTTCCATGCCAAACCCATCTTCATGTTCGACCGATTGAGTGAGTCAGGTCCATCCAATAAAATGAGAGCAAGATTAGAACGACCCAATTTCCCTGCCCGGGAATGCTCCATTGGCTGGACAAACCCATCCGATTATGAGAAAATTCCATCCTTGGAAATAAAGGAGATCAATCGATGAGTAAACGTCAAGAAATCCGTCAACGCCGTCAGAGGGAAAGAACTCGAAACCGGGTCCTGGTCATCTTGCTGGTGGCAGTTGGCGCGCTGTTGATCGCTTCTGCTTTAATCCTTCCGGGGATCTCAAAAAATAAGACCCCGGTCATAGCCGTAACACCGAAAGCGATTTATTCGCAGGAAAATAGGTCGCACCTCGGAGATCCAAATGCTCCCGTGAAGGTGGATATTTTTGAAGATTTCCGATGTTCTGGGTGCCTGTATTACAGTTTGAATATTGAACCGCAAATAATCCAAACCTATGTGATCACGGGTAAGGTATATTACTCATTTCACTCTTACCTGATAATTGATATTAATGATGGGTCAGATGCATCATACAGGTCGATCAATGCTGCGTTGTGTGCGGGTGAGCAGGGTCGTTTCTGGGATTTTCATGACACCCTTTTTGCCAACCAGGTTACCGAAAGCGCAACCCTGTTCACGGATGAGCGGTTGAATACAATGGCTCAGAATTTAAAACTGGATATGTCTGCGTTTAATCAGTGTTACAAAGCGAAACGCTTTGCCTCGGAAATCCAGGATGATATGACCCAAGCCCAAACCCTGCAATTAAGAGGCACACCTAGTGTCTTGGTAAATGGAATCCTGGTTCAAGTAGATAAACTAGCATCAGCCATTGACACTGCCCTGGCAGGCAAGTAATTTCCCCCAATCTCTTTTTTATCTTTCCTGGGGACGGTCATCCGTCCCCAGATTATTTTATACCCAGAGCCGCCAAAACGGCCACGACCAACGGGGCGATGGCAAGAGAAGGCAGGAAATTTCCCACGCGGATGGGTTTAATCTCCAGAAGACTGCTTACGGCAATCCCCACCAGGAGCAATCCACCCACTGCGGACATCTCTAACACCATCGCTTGAGTCATGACCGCGCTTAATTGTGCAGCCAGCAGGGTGATGCCCCCCTGAAAGAGCACGATAACAATCACAGAAAATAGTACGCCCACCCCGAGGGTTGAGGCGAAAGCCATAGATGCAAATCCATCCAGGACCGATTTAATAGCCAGCAAGCTGTAATCACCGTTCAAACCATTCTGGATGGATCCGAGAATGGTCATGGGACCAACGCAGAACACAAGTGACGCAGTCAGAAAACCTCGAATAAAATCCTTGGGGCGGGAAAAGGAATTGGCTGATGAGGTCTCAGCGGTATTCTTTAAATCTTCCGTTGCATTTAAGGGAGGTTTCCTGGAAAAATGGATTTCCAACCAGTTTCCCAAGCTCTGCAAATGCTCTTCAATTTTCCACCATTCACCCAAAAGGGCGCCGATCAACAGGCTGCCCAAGACTACCAGTGGATTTTGGGTTTTAAGGAAATTGAAAAAACCAAAAGCCAATGTGAATAATCCCAACCCGGAAATGATGGTTTTTCTGACCCTCTCAGGCAGTCGCGAACCAAATGCCAACCCGAGCGACCCTCCCACAAGTACAGTTACTATATTGAGCAAGGTTCCGGTCATTTTTTCGCCAGGGTGGTAACGGTTCCAGCCTGCTGGTTTTCCAGCAATTCCAGTACGAAGACCAGGGAAGAGAGCCTGTTCAAATATTGTATGATGATCGGGTTACTGATCTCCCCTGAATCCAATAACTCAACGATCCTCCGCTCCGCACGTCGGATTATTGTCCTCGACAGGGACAAAGAGGCACCCGGCATGGAATCACCGGGGAGAATGAATTCAGACGGAATTGAAACCTTCTTTATGAGATCATCTGCCAACGATTCCAGCCACTGGACACGTGGCGCATCGAGGGTTGTGAAACGCAGCACATTTTCAGGCGTTGCAGCAATTTCAGCCATAATGGCATATAGATCCCGCTGAACCTCCATCAGGATGGATTTGGAATGCCCAGATTGGCAGAGAGCCCGGGAAAGTCCCAGCGCGGCAGAGGCTTCATCAAGAGTTCCAAGAGCTTCTATCCTGGGGTGGTTTTTTGGGAGACGACCCTCACCGAGCAAACCGGTACTGCCATCATCACCTTTGCGGGTATATAGGGGGGACATGCAGAAATTATACCTAAATTGGAAGAAAAAGAGGCCATTTTACCAGCCAAAATCTCTTTCCATGAAGAACAATTCATCCCTCGAGGTATAATAAAACCATGGAGACCAAGGCTCAGCTGGAAATTGCACTTAAGGAAGCCATGAAAGCCGGTGACGATGTGCCCAGGCGGACAATTCGCATGGTATTGGCGGCCATCCGGCAGTTGGAAATTGACCGTCAAGTTAAACTTGATGAAATGGGGGTCCTTGCCATCATCCAAAAAGAAATCAAGACACGCAAGGAAGCAGTGGAGGAGGCCCGGGGAGCAAACAGGTTAGATATTGTCACAGCCACAGAATCTGAAATCATGGTCCTTCAGGCGTACCTGCCGAAAGAGATGACTCCAGAGGAACTAATGGACTTAGTTAAATCTGTCATTTCTGAGGCTGGCGCCACTTCCCCGGGGGATATGGGGAAGGTAATGAAAATCCTCCTGCCCCGTGTCGCTGGACGTGCTCCAGGCGACAAGGTCAGCGCGGTGGTACGACAGGTATTGCAAAAATAAAAGGACCAGAAAACTCTGCCGCCCTAACACGACAGGAAAATTGGATGGAATCCCGCCGCTTTTCCCGAATTTTCTCACGAAAAAATTTCCTTCCTGTTCTCGTGCTGATATGTGTCAGTATTCTGGCATATCTAACCATAGTCCAACCATGGTCATTACGCCAGATAAACCTGCAATTATCCATTGGGGATGTCGCGCCCCAGGATTTGCGTGCCGCTCATAATATCCAGTATACGAGCAATGTATTGACTGAGGCTGCCCGTGCGGAGGCCGAGCGTGCAATAGCTCCCGTTTACTTTCCACCGGATACTGCGATTGCACGAACTCAGAGCGAAAAGCTGAATTCCATCCTGGTCTCCATATCCAATATCCGGACAAACCCAGAGACCACTCTGGATCAAAAGATTATTGAATTAAAGGCAATCCGGGGCTTCACGCTTCAATCCGGAACTCAAACAGTCCTTTTGGGATTGTCGGAAACCCAATGGGAATTGGTGCAATCCGAAGCATTCACATTATTGGAACAGGCGATGCAGAATCCCGTCCGGACCGAAGATCTCCAGTCTGTCCGGCATAATCTCCCGTCATTGGTAAGTTTAAGCCTGACCGAGAAAGAAGCCGCGGTGGTTGTGGAAATAGTCGCCCCCATGGTTGCAGCGAACAGTTTTTACAGTCCTGAACTGACTGATGCGGCACGAAAAGCGGCGCGTGATGCAGTTATGCCCGTGATCCAATCCTACGTTGCGGAGCAGACGGTGGTCCCGCGCGGGCAGGTGATATCTGCAGCAAATATTGAGGCATTAACCGAGCTTGGCTTGGTGCAACCAAGAAATCCGGGAATAAATTACCTGGGTGCTGGAGCCCTTGTGTCGATATCGGCAATCTTTTCTGCATTATATTTCATCCGCCGTAAGCCACTGGCAATTTCTGACCTCCGCAGCCTGATCCTGCTTGCCCTGCTGTTTGTCATCTTCCTGGTTGGGGCACGGATAAGCAATCCCAACCGGACAATCGTTCCCTATCTTTTCCCCATCCCAGCGTTTGCCCTCCTAATCTCGGCGCTCTTTGGGATGGAGCTCGGAATAGTTTTTGGCCTGTTGATGAGCCTGCTGGCATCATTTGGGATGCCGGATATCCTTGGCTTGCTGCCTTATTATGCCATCAGCAGTTTGGTAGGGGTGCTTGCATTGGGACATGCACGCCGGGTTGCCGAGTTTATGTATGCGGCAATTGCCATTGCAGTGGCAGGGGCTTCCATGGTTGCCGCATACCGCCTGCCGGCGAGCGACCTGGATTGGGTCGGACTTGCCACGCTGATGGGAGCGGCAATCTTTACCGGTATCACTTCAACCAGTATTGCCCTTCCCATGCAATATTTGTTAGCCCAATTCCTTGGGATGACCACGACTCTTCAACTTCTAGAAATTTCACGTCCTGATTCGCCCCTATTAAACTTCTTCCTTCAACGTGCCCCGGGAACTTACCAACACTGCCTTCAAGTGGCAAATTTGGCCGAGCAGGCCGCGGAGACCATTCAAGGGGACACTTTATTGATCAGGGTGGGAGCACTATTTCATGACGTGGGAAAATCAAATAACCCATTGTTTTTCATCGAAAACCAACCACAAAACCAAATAGATTCTCACGATGACCAGGCTCCTGAAATCAGCGCAGAAACAATAATCCGCCACGTGGCTGATGGGTTGGAGCTGGCACGTAAATTTCACCTTCCACACCGTCTGCATGATTTCATAGCAGAACACCACGGCAGACTTCTCACCCGCTACCAATACAATCGCGCGGTCCAAGCCTTTAACGGAGATGCCTCACAAGTCGATGAGAGTAAATTCCGTTATCCTGGTCCGTCTCCCCGCTCGAAAGAAACTGCCATCCTGATGTTCGCAGATGGGATCGAAGCACAGGCACGTGCCGAACGCCCCCGAAATGATATCGAAGTCCGCACTCTTGTCCGTAATGTAATCGAACGCTGTCAGAAGGATGGTGAATTGGACAACACCCCCCTTTCCCAATATGAACTAGCAAGCATTACCGAATCATTTATCAACACCTTGCGGGTCACATACCACCCACGCCTTGTATATCCAAAGGAACAACCTGCCCTGTTAGCCTCGGCAATTTCAGAAATTCCAACAACGCCCGGGGTTTCCATTTTGAAGAAACGTAAATGATAAATATCGAAATCATTCCTGAATTCAGAGATTTGGTTTCGCCTGATATCCTTGAACTGGCAGCGAAAACAACCCTCCGTCAACAATCTGCTCCCGATGCAGACCTGACTCTTGTTCTGACAGGCGATACCCAAATCCAGAAGCTTGATCGTGATTTCATGGGGATTGATTCGCCAACAGATGTTTTATCCTTTCCAGCCTCGGAAACAGATCCGGAAACAGGGCGATGTTACCTGGGTGACATCATTATTTCAATTCCGCGTGCCAAGGCGCAAGCTGCTGCCGCAGGGCATTCCCTGGAGGCTGAACTTTCCTTGCTGGTAATCCATGGAATTTTACACATGTTGGGATATGATCATGCCAGGAAGGAAGAAAAGATACGCATGTGGAATATCCAGGCCAAGATTCTGAAAGAGCTTAATATTTCCCCGGCGATAGTCCATGAATAAGTTGGGGAATTTCATCGTCTCGCGCACTCATGCGTTCAGACATGCATTCAGGGGGTGGTGGTATGTTATACGAACCCAGCGAAATGCCTGGCTCCATGCGGTTGTGACAACCCTCGTTATCCTGGTTGCATTCTGGTTGCATTTACAAATGCGGGATTGGGCGGTATTACTGGTGACCATTGCATTGGTCTGGACGGCGGAATTCATTAATTCAGCTCTTGAGGCGGTTGTTGATCTTGCGAGTCCGCAGAATCATCCGCTGGCCAAAGTTGGGAAAGATGTTGGTGCTGCTGCTGTGCTGATCGCTGCCCTTACGTCTGTCCTGGTCGGATTGCTCATCCTTGGGCCACCGTTAATTGAAAAAATCAGAACCGCGTTAAAATAATGGTGTGAAAGTCCAGAATCTAAACTTCCGAGTCATTAATCGACTCGGAAGTTGTTTTATCTCAATGGGTGGATGTAATTTAAGTGTCAGCCGGCAACCTGTATTACCGGTCTGAATTTATATCCATATATTAGCATCCCACGCTCATCACCGTCAGAACGCAGGCGACGGGTGACCATCTCAACCGGCATCCCGATCTCAGGTGAGGTTTCGCCAAGGTCGGTCAATTGGGCAGTCACAAGAGGTCCCTCGTCCAATTTGACCAGTGCAACAGTGTAAGGGGTGGTTTCATTGAAACCGGAAGGTGCCTCATAAACGGTGGTAAATGAAAACACCTCGCCGTTCCCGCTAAAAGTGAAGGCTGTTTTGGCTTCCTTTCCGCATGCGGGGCAAATATCGCGAGGTGGGAATATTTTCACCTCACAATGTGGACAAACTTCACCAACCAGTCCATACCGTTGTTGTTTGAGTCGCCAGTGGCGGGGAATTTCCATGAATATTTTCTCCTGTTGATTCCAATATATGTATAAACAGATTTTATGCCGCTCGTCTATCAGAAACTATCAAGTTGCATTTTTAGATTGAAACCCTATGCCATGGTTTGCAGGACATGGGTAATTGACACGGACGCAGGTCCTCCCAAGCTTTGGATGAGGGCATGCTGTGCCCCGGATATTTGGTTTTTCTCAGCTTGACCGCGCAATTGTAATGCTGCCTCTACGGCCTGATACACACCGGTTGCCCCCCCCGGATTTCCACGCGCCTTTAGGCCGCCCATGGTGGCGCAAGGGATTTGACCAGTAAGGGATATGGATCCTTCGTTGGCGAATTTCCAACCCATTCCGCGTTTCGCATAACCAGCAGCTTCCAAAGACAGTGCCGCGAATATTGAAAAAGCATCATAATATTCAAACAAATCGATTTGTTCCCGGGTGAGATCCGCCTTCTGGAGTGCCGCATCGGTCGATGATTGAACTGCGGTAAAACTTAGCAGGTCGCTACGTTCAGCCAGGGTAAGTGTGTCTGAGGCAACGGCTGAGGCGGTAACCCGTACCATGGGGTGGGGCAATCCTTGAGGCAGTAACTCCCGCCGAATCAATACCAGGGCAGCCGCACCGTCTGCATTAGGAGCGATATCATAGATGTTTAAAGGATCGCTGACCTGTTCAGCTTTTTGATAGGCTTCCAGAGCGATGGCCTTGCGGTACATTGCATTGGCATTTCCGGCACCATTAAAATGGGCGGTCATGGGAAACCCGGCCAATCCATCTGATGGAACTTGGTTTTCGAAAATATACCTTCGGGCAAGAAGTGCTGCCTGGGCAGAGAGTGTCAGCCCATGGACGGCTTCAAAGTCTGCATCGGTCTGGGTAGCCAACGCAGCTTCCAAGTCCGGGCCAATGACATCGGTAAATTTCTCCACGCCGACAACCAAGGCAACGTCCACCATGCCGCTGGCGATAGCCATGAACCCATGGCGTAATGCCGCAGCGCCTGAGGCACCTCCCACTTCGACAGACTCCGCCTCAATACCGGTCAGACCTGCATAATCAGCAAGCAGAGTTCCCAACTGCCCCTGACGGGAAATGGCAGCGGAAAGCATATTCCCGACAAAGAGAGCCTGTGGTTTCAGTCCTCCAGAATCCTGGATGGCTGCCTGAATGGCTTGCAACGCAAGTGAGCGTAAAGAAATATCCCAATGTTCACCGACAGGCGTCTGTCCAATTCCAGCAATGATGATATCAGTCATAGATTCTCCAACGAAGGCATCCGTAGATCAGATATAGGTGGGTTATCGTACTTCAGCGATTTAGAACCTTCCCCAAGAAATGAATGTTTTTTACTTCATCATAATTTTGCCCCGGAACCGGGCGTAGGTGGCATAGTCAATTTCTGTCCGACGGGTGATGTAATCTTGTGTTTTAAGTGCTTTATCACGCCTCTCGAGCAGTTTTTCGGTGACGGTGATATCAAATGCATCAGATCCGGCACCAGATCCGAAGGAAACCAACAAGATACGATCTCCCGGTTGAGCTGCGTCAAGGACAGAGGTCAAACCGATGATCGCCGCCCCGGCATAGGTATTGCCAATAACGGGGGATAAAAGGCCGGGTTTTATTTGTTCCGGGGTAAATCCAAGCAGGGAAGCCGCGCGCTGCGGGAATTTGGTATTTGGTTGATGGAAAATTGCCCAAGTGTAATCCGAAGATTTGGTGCCCATAACCTCCATGATAATCTTCCCGGCTTCCGTGGAGTGCTTAAAGTAAGCCGGTTCCCCGGTGAAGCGGTTGCCGTGTTCGGGATAATGTTGGTACTCACGCCTCCAGAAGTCGGGCGTATCGGTCACATATGAATAGGAACCATTTATTATTGCCAAACTTTCCACAGCCGGGCCAATAATGAAGGCGGCTCCACCTGCAGCTGCTGTATATTCCAATGCATCCCCGGGTTTTCCTTGAGCCGTATCAACCCCGGCTGCCACGGCATAGCGAGCCATGCCCGAGCCTACAAACCCCATGGACATCACCATGGCCTCGGTCCCGGCTTTGCATGCAAACTCCATGTCTGCAGCCTGTACCTGTGGGGTGGCGCCGATGGCTTCGGCCACAATAGTGGAAGTGGGTTTGACAGCGTACGGGTGGGATTCAGACCCGATCCAAACCGCTCGGATCTCTGAGGGGTTAATGGCGGCACGTTTAAGAGCATTTCTCACTGCCTCAAGGGACATGGTGACCACATCCTCATCCAAACCGGGGACAGCTTTTTCCTTGATCGGTAAACCGGACGACCGACCTCCGCCCCAAATGCGGGCAACCTCCTTTGCCGGAAGGCGGTAACGAGGAACATAAGCACCATAGCCAATAATTCCGACAGGCTTTACAGGTTTCAGGAGTGTGGGAGATGGTTCAGTGATTGTCATGATGATTCCTTTTTCCAAGAAGAACGATGATAATAATTAAGAAATGGGATGCAATATATTTTTGCTTTACCTTGAGTTGAGGGATTTAAGAATTTCTTCCGCCCGGTCAATTCTCACCATCTTTTCGGAGATCATCCGGGCCGCGACTTGCTCTATCTGATCGTTGGCAGCACCTGCGGCGATCGCCACCTGACGGGCATGAAGGGACATGTGTCCTAGTTGAATACCTTCGGTCGAAAGAGCCCGCAGGGCTGCCAGGTTTTGTGCCAACCCCACCGAGGTGATTATTTCAGCCAGTTCGGATGCAGATTTAACGCCCATTATTTTTAATGCAGCTTTAGCCGCAGGGTGGACTTTTGTGGCTCCGCCCACGATACCCACTGCCATGGGCATTTCCAACTCCCCGGTCAGATTTCCATCTTGATCCATCCCCCACGTGCTTAGGCTGGTGTAACGACCGTCACGAGCTGCATACGCATGAGCCCCGGCTTCAATGGCGCGCCAATCATTGCCGGTGGCGATGACAACAGCATCCACTCCGTTCATGATGCCCTTATTGTGAGTTGCAGCGCGGTAGGGATCAACAGCCGCAAAAGCCCATGCCTCAATGATTCCGTCGCGCACTTGTTCACCTGAGAACTTCCGTCCATCCATGTTCGTGAAGGCCAGTTCCTTTAGTGGGATGGTGCAGGTGGCTTTTGCCAACCGCCTGTCTGCGAGGTTGGAGAGGATACGCAGGTGGACGCGTCCTCCGGTCATTTGCCCAATTAACGGAGCCAATTTTTCACAAGCCGTGTTTACTGCATTGGCACCCATTGCATCGCGTACATCGTAAATCAGGTGCACTACCAGGAAGGGTCCAACGGGGGACTCTTCGATAATGCGCACTTCCAGGTCGCGTGCTCCACCACCGATTTTATTAATTAATGGATCGATCGAGTCTACCGCAGCGAGTAATTCAGCTTTGTGATCGTGCAATTTCATGCTCGCTGCCATTAAATCTTTTACATCCATCACCTGCATCTGTCCGATCATTTCCGGGAGGGAGGTGGTAACCGTAAAACCTCCACCGCTGCGAGCAAGCTTGGCCATGAAGGAAGCCCCGGCAACCACCGAGGGTTCTTCTATCGCCATTGGTACGAGAACATCCCGTCCGTTGATTTGGAAATTCAACCCAATGCCCAGTGGCAGGCCAAAGATTCCGACAGCGTTTTCGATCATGTGATCGGCTTGATCGGTAGTCAGACCGGTTAACTGGAAGGCAGTCAAATCGTCAGCATCAAGTCCCGCGGCTTCAGCGAGTTTATTCAGTCGTTCACCAAGTGGTAGATTGTAAAATCCAGGGATCCGAGACTTCACCATGTATTCATTTTATTCGGATCAACTGGCAAAATCTATCAAAGTTTTCATTTTACGGAAATGTAGAGTAAAATTGTCTATATTGAGGTGTTAAAATGCTCCTGACGCGTGAAGAGCTGCAAGACAGGCTGATTGCACTACATAAAGCGAGCCTGGAACTGGTAAAGGAGGTGTCGCTCGAAGCATTATTGGAACGAGTTGCCTCCCTTGCCTGCGAACAGGCTGGTGCAAGGTACGCTGCGTTGGGTGTATTGGGTGAGGATGGGAAACTAAAGAAATTCATTACTGTGGGCATGTCAGCGGAAGACATGAAACAGATCCCGCACCCTCCCCGAGGCTTGGGTTTGATAGGTGCACTGATGCGGGGGGACAGCGGAAATATCCGCATATCTGAAATTGAAGATGACCCACGATCAGTTGGTTTTCCACAAGGTCATGCAGAAATGCATTCCCTCCTGGGGGTGCCGATCCGGATCGCCGGAAGGCAATTAGGCCAGATATACCTGACTGAAAAAATAGGCGGTCACGAATTCACCCCCGATGATGAAAAAATCATTGAGATACTTGCTGCGTATGCAGGGGCTGCGATTGACAACGCACATCTTTATGAGCGCTTGCAGGAACGGGAAGAAACCCTGACCCATCGAAATGAACAATTGGCCTTGTTGAACAAGATCGGTACCGCACTGGCTGCATCATTGGAACTTGATGAGATTCTGAAAAACACACTTGCGTTGTTAATGGCTCATTTCCGGGTGGAAGCGGGTGAAATTTTCCTGATGGAAGAAGACGGGGAGACGCTACGCCTCGTACTGCATCGCGGGGAGGCTGCCGAAGCATTCTGGACTCGGAATCGGTTTAAACTGGGGGAAGGGATGGTTGGCAAGGCTGCACAAACTCTCCAACCCGTCATCAGCCATCGTCTAAGCAGTGAGAAGCAAGGAACCCGCAGAGCGGTGGTGGAGGCTGGGTTTAAACAGCTTGCCTGCATTCCCCTGACGGCACATGGCGCGGTTGTGGGAGTTTTAACTATCGCGACTCGAAGTCGGAAAACCATCTCTGAGAGCGAGTTGCAATTACTGGTTTCGGTGGCAGCCGGTGCGGGGACAGCAATTGAGAATGCGCTTCTGCATACCAATGTTCGTCGGTTGGCAGTGTTGGAAGAACGAGAGCGCATAGGCATGGATTTACATGATGGCACCATCCAATCCATATATGGTGTCGGCCTGGCGCTTGAAAATGCCCGAATGACACTGCGCGAAAATCCAGAAATGGCTGAAAACCAACTGGAGAAGGCGGTGGAGGACTTAAATCACACCATCCGCGATATAAGAAGTTATATTCTGGATTTGCGTCCGCGCCAATTGCAGGGAGAAAACCTGATCGAAGGACTGGGACGTTTAATTTCGGAATTTCGCCAGAACACCAAGGTGGAGGTCAGCCTGGCAAGCCCAAAAGAAACATTAATTGACCTGCCACAGTTGCAAGCCATGTCCTTATTCCACATTTGCCAGGAAGCCCTGGCAAATATCGCCAAACACGCCAAGGCCTCCAAGGTCACGATTGATTTGTGGACCACAAGTGACCGGGTACTCCTTGAGGTTTCTGACAATGGAAAAGGATTTGAACTGGATAAAACCAGCAAGACAGTTGGTCACGGCTTAGCCAATATGCAAACGCGCGTGCAGATCGTGGGAGGCGATCTGGACATCACAACTACAATTGGTGAAGGAACGTCCATTCTTGCATGGGTGCCGCGACTTCCGCCCCCGGCAATTGTATGATTCCTATTTTTTTATTCAACGAAACGCTGGATAAAACGTTTCACGTTTCCCCTCCGGCCATGAAGTATACAAAAGAAAATTTTAAGGTTGGATATAAAATTTTCAATAACCGTTAGGGTGATGATTTGAAACCCCAATATGTGGCGATATAACATATTTCCCTGGTGTCTGTGGGGGTGAGATGAAAATAATAAATCAGTTTGAAAATGGATTTTTCAGAAAGTTATGTTAAGGTAGAGGATACCTTAAAAATTGGAAAGTTTTTAAGCAAGCGTAGGTTTGACGTATGGAACAATTCCTTTTTATCTGCTAGAATGAACCTGTGAAGGATAGTGGACACTATCCTCCTCCCAACGAAAAAAGTTTGAGAGAAATATTTTTCAGACCACTTCCCCACTGTGAAAGCAGTGGGCTTCTATCACTGTACCAAAACGCCGAAAAAAAGCAGGTTTGGAGGAAGAAATGAACGCCGAGCAAGCCTGGCAGTCAGCACTGGGGCAACTCCAAATGGAGATGCCGAAGGCATCTTTTGATACTTGGGTGCGCGATACCCAAATTTATTCGTATGATGAAGGGACATTCACGATAGGCGTGCGCAATGCCTATGCCCGCGATTGGTTGGAAAGCAGACTTTCCAGCACTGTTTCACGCTTACTAATGGGGATCATGAACCGCAGCGTGGATGTTGCGTTTGTAGTCAACACACCATCAAACAACGAACCAGATGAGCCAACCGGAGAAGAGGAACATACCCCTGTTGAACCCAACATTCAGCAGGGTCCACAGAGCGTAACACTTAATCCCCGCTACACCTTTGATAATTTTATAGTCGGTCCCAATAACCGCCTGGCGCATGCTGCCTCGCAAGCAGTCGCTGAGAATCCTGCCAGGGCATATAACCCATTGTTCTTATATGGGGGAGTTGGTCTTGGAAAAACTCATTTATTGCATGCCATTGGGAATTATTGCCACGAGCATGGCCTGCGGGTACTTTACGTTTCTTCCGAGGAATTCACCAATGACATGATCGGTGCCATTCGATCGCACACAACGCAAGCCTTCCGGGAAAAATATCGTTCCACGGACGTGTTGTTGGTGGATGATATCCAGTTCATAGCCGGGAAGGAATCCACGCAGGAGGAATTTTTTCATACGTTCAATACCCTGCATGGACAAAACAAGCAGATCATTGTCTCTTCAGACCGCCCGCCAAAATCGCTGGTAACGCTTGAAGAACGATTGCGCTCGCGCTTTGAATGGGGTTTGACTGCCGATATCCAGCTACCAGACCTGGAAACCCGCCTGGCAATCTTGCGCTCGAAAGCCGAACGCCTGGGACATGTTGTACCAGACGAGATAATGGATTTGATTGCCCGCCGGGTCCAGTCAAATATCCGTGAACTGGAAGGAGCGCTAAACAGGATTGTTGCATTTGCTGACTTAAGCGGGATGGCACTCACCCCTCAATTGGCAGAGGTAGCCCTCGTGGATCTGCTGCCCCAACACAACAATGTTAAACCTTCGGCAGTGGTGGATATGGTCGCCAAGACTTTCAATCTCACCGTGGATCGCCTGCTCAGTCCCGATCGTTCACGGGAGGTGGCCTTACCGCGACAAATCGCCATGTACCTGATGCGGGAGACCAACATCTCCCTCCCGCAAATCGGTTTGGCTTTGGGTGGTCGTGACCATACCACGGTTATGTATGCCTGTGAGAAAGTCGCGGACCTGCTCGAACGGGATGATAAAGTTCGCCGTCAGGTGGTGGAGATTCGACAGCAATTGTATGCCTAGGAGGCTCATACAGATATTAAATAAGATCCCGGCAAAAATCTGCCGGAATCTTTTGATTAAATTGGAACCCTTTATCCCTATGGGGATAATATCTTTGTTCCCCGGTTGCAAACCTGCAGAATCATCGCGTTACCACTGGTTACAGGCACAATGCAAGTGACCGCATAACCATCTTCAAAGCGGATGGTGACATCCAGGGAATTCGTTTCATAAGTTGAGGAGTGTACATACAATACGTATTTAATGCCAAAATGGTCTTTCAATTCCGGTACTTTAGCAAAAGGGTAGCGGTACGCGAAATAGGGATCGGTGGCATAGTTTTGCAGATTATCATTAAGGCTGCGGATGGCATATTCAGAAGAATAACCAAAGCGGGAGAAAACCCCCGGGATTAGGGCAACCAGAAAAATGATGGCGACCAACCGCGCAAACAGGGTCCGGCGAGCCTTTTGTGTCTCTTGCTGTTGAATATGCAAATGTCGGTTGACCGCCACACGGATCGCCCATGCCAACAAGACTCCCACCCCGACCAGGGGCAGGGCGGTGAAGATTGATTGGATCGTGAGGGCAGTGCTGCCGCTTGCCATCAAGGTTGTCACCAGGTTGCCAATTAACAGGAGAATGGTCAATGCCACCCCGCCCCCCACGATACCCATATAATCCTCGGTAAACCAGCCCACGACCGCCCCAGCCACAGCCAGGGCGATGCAAAATTCCACCCATTGGATGAGAAGGTTGATCCAATCTACTCCAAGGTGCATGCCTTGAAAGGAAATGACATTTATTATAGACGACACAACCACAAAAACCGTTGCGGCAAACATGCAATAAAAAGCCCCCGGGAACATCCGTTTCCGTCGCTCCTCAAATGATTCCTGGCGAATAGACTTTTCGATAGATTCTTTTATGCGATTGAACATATTTGCGTTTTCTTCCTTAATAAATCGATTAACTTATAAAAGGATTTCAGGATTGTCCGTCCACGAATTCTCCACCGGTAATTTTCCGATCGATTACTGCTCGACTTTCATCGAATTTGAAGATAACCTCAACCTGTTGGAAACAGCGCGCGCCGCCAATAAGCACCTTGCGACATGTGTAAATTAACTTTCCTTTTTCGTCCATTTCCATACTGGGTTCATTATTCACATTAACCTGCCCTGAGATGGTTTCACCGCAGCGATTGCATTTGACAGAAAATGGAAAATAGGTTCCGGTGCGACGGGGGGGTGAGAAGAGCTTTTTGATGAAATTCATTGGCAGACCTCGAATAAAACCCTTTTCAAATCATCTTCCGGATTTTTGTTTGCGGCAGGGGAATTGTGAAAATGCCGAACCATTGCCTTATTTTTGCCGGGTCGGCATCCTTGACAGGCGCGTAGCAGATCCCCAGACGATCCATCCGAATGAGAAATTTGTTCAACCTGTGAAGGAAATCTTTATAATCCCGCTTATCTTTCTGGGTCCAACAGATTTCAGCCTGGGCAGTCAACCTTGGGAAAACCTGGTAATCAAGGCGGTTGCGGTTGGGGACCCATTCGGACCAGAGTGGAAATTCCAACCCAAATATCGAGCCCTCTTCGACTTCTCCCATTTCAACCGGGATTGGTTCATAGTCATATGCCCGGCTTAAGGACAAAAGGGAATAACCGTGGTCGAGATATGTTTCAATGTAAGGCGACATGATCACCGCCCTATTTTTATTTCGGACAGCTTCGGCCATGGTTTTGTGTTTCCCGATCCAGAATTGCATTACCAGGTTACTTGTGATTCCTTCTTGGGGGGAGTCGCTCCATATTATTCCACGCCTTCCTTTTGCACCCAGATAAGTCGCGATACGCCTCGTGAAATACGCATGAAGCGAACGTTCATCCTTCAGATTTTCAGCTTTAATCCGCTGCTGGCAGTCAGGGCATTCCTTCCAACGTTTTTTGGGGGCTTCATCTCCGCCAATGTGGATATAAGGTGACGGGAAGAGATCGAGAATTTCATCGAGGACATCCTGCAGGAAAGTATAGACCTTCTCCTTCCCGCCGCAATAAATATCGGGATAGATTCCGAAATGGGTGGCAACCTCGAAAGGACCTCCTGTGCAGGATAGTCCCGGATAGGATGCCAGTGCTGCCAGCGAGTGCCCGGGCATTTCAATCTCTGGAACTATGGAAATATTACGCTGTGCTGCAAAGGCGACAATTTCCCGGATTTCTTCCTGGGAATAAAAGCCCTGGTGGGGAACTCCGTCGTGATGTCTGCCCCACATGGTCTTACTGGTTCCCGCCCGCTGCGACCCAATTTCAGTCAGCTTGGGATATTTTTTTATCTCGATACGCCAGCCCTGGTCTTCGGTGAGATGCCAATGAAAAGTGTTCAATTTGTGGAGTGCCATCAGCTCGAGAATCATCAGGAGGGTTTCTTTTCCATGGAAATGACGCCCTTCATCTAGCATAAAACCCCGCCAGGGAAAACGAGGATAATCTTCAATTAATATACAAGGAATGGACCAATCAATCCCCGGGGAAAAACGACGTTCTTCGATTTCCACCGGAAGGAGCTGGCGCAGGCTCTGGATCCCGTAAAACATGCCTGAATTAGTTGGGGCTTCCATAACCACCGAATCAGGATTAACCTTCAACCGGTACCCTTCGCTTCCGAGCACCTCCAAACCCGGGTTTAGCTTCAAGCTGATCGTGTTTTTCCTTTCGATATTTTCTGATCGGATGTCAAGGTGAAAACCTGAAGGAAGTGCAAGAAGCTTTCTCAGATATTCTGCGTTCGAACGGTTGGCAATGTCTGTCACTATGGAGGTGTCATTAGTGAGACGAAACTCACCGACTTGATAAATGATGTCCACCGGTTTTGGAATGATATCCACAGCGCTATTTTACATCCTCTTGCCAAGATATGTGGTATACTACCGCCGCCTCCAAGTTGGGAAGCACATTTTGCCCGGGACGGGCAATAAGCGTCCCTGAGCGGGTTAATTATTCCCGCTAAACTTACAGGTCCTTTTGAACAGGACTTTGGAATAAGGAGAAAAATGGCTGTTGTTTCCATGAAAGCACTGCTGGAAAGCGGTGTTCATTTTGGTCACCGGACAAACAAGTGGAATCCCGGAATGAAGCCGTATATTTTCACCGAACGGAACGGCATCCACATCATCGACTTGCAGCAAACGGTGAAGGCAATCATGATTGCCTATAATAAGATCCGCGATGTCGTGTCGAGCGGTGGAGTAGTGATGTTCATTGGCACCAAACGCCAGGCTCAGGAGACGGTACACGATGAGGCTGTTCGCTGTGGGATGCCCTATGTCACGGAACGCTGGCTTGGTGGGATGTTGACCAACTGGTCCACGATGCATCAACGAATTGTGGAACTTGACCGCATGGAGAAATTGTTTGCCACCGGCGAGATCGAAAAATTAACCAAGAAGGAAGCCCTGTTGATCCAGCGGCAAATCACACGTTTAAATATCCACCTGTCAGGTGTTCGTAACATGGCTCGTGTGCCGGACCTGGTTTTTATTGTGGATGTGAGCCGTGAGTATGCAGCTGTACACGAGGCCAACTTATTGAATATCCCGGTAATCGCCTTGGTGGATACGAACTGCGACCCTGCATATGTTGACTATGTAATCCCCTCCAATGACGATGCGATCCGTGCCATAAAATTGCTAGTAGCCAAGATGGCGGATGCCGTTGAAGAAGGCAAGGCAATGCGCAAGGATGAGGAACTGGAAGCGGAAGCCGCAGAATCCAGGCTTGGTGAGGGGGCAATGGATTCGGGCAGGAAACCCTCTCATGGAATTGAATTGGAAGAGGAACTCAAAGATGATGAGTTATTGGGTGAAGCAACATTGGCAAAGCTTGCCCCAATTCCTGAAATAGCTGACTTTAAGATGGATGATGTTGTGGAAGAAAGCACGAAGGAAGAAAACGTGCAACCGGATGGACCTATAAATGTAGAGAAAGAAGAATAGCAGAGGCATTGGGATGGAAATTACCACTGAAATGATCAAAGAATTACGCCAAGCCACCAAGGCCGGTGTGCTTGACTGCCGAAAAGCACTTGAATCATCTGGGGGGGATTTTCAGAAGGCTGTGGATTTCTTACGCGAAAAAGGCATGGCAACCGCGGCAAAACGGGCAGATCGCCAGGCATTGAATGGTATTGTGGAACTATACTCTCATGGGAATGGTCGTGTGGGAGTGATGGTTGAGGTCAATTGTGAGACCGATTTTGTTGCCCGGGCGGAGCAGTTTCGCAAGTTTTCACACGAATTGGCTCTGCAGGTAGCTGCGGCTGCACCGCATTATCTTAAGGAAGAGGATATCCCTGCGGAGGTCCTAGAGCATGAGGCTGGGATTGCCAAGGCAAGAGCAATGGAAGAAGGCAAGTCCGGCGCAGTGGTGGAAAAAATTGTCCAAGGTCGAGTTGAAAAGTTCAAGGATGAGGTGGTACTGATGCGCCAGGTATATATCCGCGATGACAAAGTCACCGTGGGTAAACTTTTACTTGAACAAATTGCTGCTCTGGGGGAGAATATTGTTGTCAGACGTTTTGCCCGTTGGGAATTGGGTGAGGTTAGCGAATAAATTAAAAAAAGCCAACCATTAGGTTGGTTTTTTTTATAAGATTATAATAGGTGAACACATGGAAAATCTCAAATTCCAACGAATATTACTAAAGCTGAGCGGTGAATCCCTTGCGGGCCCGAATGGCTATGGAATAGACCCTGAGCAAGCCGAGGCGATTGCCGAACGGGTAAAGGCCGTTCATAAAATGGGGGTGCAAGTTGCCATTGTAATCGGGGCAGGCAATCTTTGGCGCGGAAAACAAGGCATCGATCGCGGAATGGATCGCGCCACTGCAGATTATATGGGGATGCTGGCGACCGTGATGAATGCAATGGCCCTGATGGATGCCCTGGAACGGACTGGGGTTTACACTCGGGTTCAATCGGCAATAGAAATGCGAGCCGTCGCTGAACCATATATTCGAAGGCGCGCCATCAGGCACCTGGAAAAAGGACGCGTGGTCATATTCGGGGCAGGGACTGGTAACCCGTTTTTCTCAACAGACACCGCAGCGGCCTTGCGGGCTGTGGAGATCGACGCAGGTGTGCTGATAAAAGCCACCAAAGTTGACGGAGTTTACGATGCAGACCCTCAAAAGAATCCAAAGGCGAGGAAATTTGACTCAATCAACCATTTAGACATCCTGAACCGCCGCCTGGAAGTGATGGATAGTACGGCTGTCTCCTTATGTATGGACAATAATTTACCCATTCTGATTGTCAATCTTTGGGATCCTTCCGTCCTTGAACGTGCCTTAAGGGGTGAAAAAGTTGGGACGCTGGTAATCAACAAATAAACAGATTTGAGAGGCTTTTGACACACATTGACAGGGTCATCCGGCGATACTTACGGAGACCCTGTACCTTTTTATCACCGAATGGGTTTCGGAGCCTTATTTATTGGCGTTTTTGGGTGTTTTAAGGTATCCTTATGAACGACCATTATATGCAAATCAGGAGGCCGACGTGATTAAGGATATTCTTAAAGAAGCAGAAGTACGAATGCACGCCGCGATCCAGAATCTTGATGATGACTTGGCTGGAATCCGTACAGGACGCGCCACGCCGGCATTGGTTGAAAAAATTCCGATTGAATATTATGGGGCGCTCAGTCCTTTGCTGCAATTGGCATCAATATCCGTACCTGAGCCACGTGGACTGCTAATCAAACCTTTTGACCCGGCTTCTTTGAAGAGTATCGAGAGGGCGATCCTGGCATCGGACTTGGGGCTCACCCCCAATAATGATGGAAAACAAATCCGTCTAAACCTGCCTGCTCTCACGGAAGAACGACGGCTGGAACTGGTAAAGATTGTCCATGCGAGGTTGGAAGAATGCCGCATTGCCATTCGAAACGTACGCCGTGACCTTCACAACGATATGCGTGAATTTGAAAAAGAGAAGCTTATTTCCAAAGATGACCTGGAGCGTGGAGAAGAAGAACTCCAGAAGATCACCGATCACAACATTGAAGAAACGAATAAACACGGGCATCATAAGGAACAGGAGATCATGGAGGTGTAGTGACGATCCAAAGCGTCACTACTCGATTTATGGCTAAGAAAACCAGTGCCTCCAGAGCGAGAATCCCCACTCATGTGGCAATTATCATGGACGGGAATGGACGGTGGGCGATTTCCCGCGGGCTGCCCCGCCTGGCAGGTCACCGAGCGGGCACAGAAAATTTACGCCGCATCATTACCGCCTGCACTGAATTTGGAATTAAATACCTCACCATTTATGCTTTCTCCACTGAGAATTGGGGTCGACCGCCCGAGGAAGTGGATGGGTTAATGCACATCCTCGAGGATGTGATCGATAGAGAATTGGCTGAATTAAACAAAGAGGGGGTGCAGTTACGTCACATTGGTCGTCTTGAGCGACTGGACCCGAAACTCCAGGAAAAAGTCCTTGAGGCGATTGAGTTAACTAAAGACAACAACCGCCTGATTTTAAATGTGGCTTTCAATTACGGCGGGCGTGATGAAATAGTTTGCGCAATCCAGCGGATAATTAAAGATGGCGTCATACCTGAAGACGTAAATGCCGATCTGGTCAGCCAATACATGTTCACTGTTGGCGTCCCAGATCCGGATCTTATCATTCGTACCTCGGGAGAATTGCGGGTTTCCAATTTCCTAATCTGGCAGGGGGCATATTCCGAGTGGTATGTTACGTCGGTCTTTTGGCCTGATTTTGACAAAAAAGAACTCCAAAAAGCGTTGGACACGTTTGCGAAGCGTGACCGTCGATATGGCGGTATAACCAACACCTTTGAGGTGTAATCAATCAATGTTGTTAAAACGAACCCTCGCAGCTCTCGTCCTGGCAGCCATTGGCATCCCGGCCTTGATACTGGGGGGATTTTTTTATTTTGCCTTAATCATGCTCCTTTTAGGAATTGCAAGCTGGGAATACGCAAAGGTATTCCAAACCGCAGGCAATCACGCTTCCATCCCTCTCCTGGTGGGAGGCGTTTTATTAGTGACCGCCATACGTGCATATTTCCCTGATCTTGCATCCACGACTTTAACCCTGCTCATCCTGGCTTCCATGACCTGGCATCTGGTTGATTATGAAAATGGTAGAGACCTGGCTGCAACTGACTTTGCAGTTACGATCGCAGGAATTGTCTATTTAGGTTGGATCGGGGCTTATTTAATTGATGTCCGCAATTTGCCTGATGGACTCTGGTGGTTGCTGCTAATTTTACCAGCCACCTGGTTGTCGGATTCAGCGGCTTATTTTGTGGGTAGACGTTTTGGGAAACATCGACTCAGCCCGCGGTTAAGCCCTAAAAAAACCTGGGAAGGATATTGGGGTGGGGTTGTCATAGGGACGTTGGGAACAGCAGGTCTGGCAATTTTATGGAAAAGCATGGGAGGTCCGGCAATTTCATGGTTGCAGGGTGCCTTATTGGGGGGAATCCTATCCATCATGGTCACCCTTGGCGATTTAGGCGAATCCATGTTTAAACGGCAGGCGGGAGTCAAAGATTCGAGCAATATCATGCCCGGACATGGCGGTATACTGGACCGTCTCGATTCCTGGCTATGGGCTGGTGCGTTGGGGTATTTTCTCGTCGTTTGGATCTTTCTCTGAAATATTTTCTACAAGAAATAATGATGATCATTGAACCGACTCGAAATTTAGCCCTTGAACTGGTGCGCGTAACCGAAGCTGCGGCATTATCTGCCGGCCGCTATATGGGACGTGGGGATAAAAATGCTGCTGATCATGCAGCAGTTGAGGCCATGCGGCTCATATTAAACACAATTAATATGAATGCAGTCATCGTTATAGGAGAGGGGGAAAAAGATCACGCTCCCATGCTTTTCAACGGTGAACATGTGGGTACCGGCAGCGGTGCAGAGATGGACATAGCAGTAGATCCAATTGATGGCACACGTCCGCTCGCAAACGGAACCTGGAGCGCACTGGCCATTGTTGCCCTGGCACCGCGCGGGACGATGTACGATCCTGGACCATTCGTTTACATGGATAAGATCGCGGTTGGGCCACAGGCAAAGGGGAAAATTGACATTAATGCGCCGGTAAAAAATAACCTGATTGCGATTGCAAAAGAGGGGGGGAAAACTGTTGAAGATGTGACCGTGGTCATTCTCGACCGTCCCCGACACAAACAGTTGATAGAGGATGTGCGTCAAGCGGGGGCGCGCATCAGGTTAATTCCCGATGGGGATGTGGCTGGTGCGTTAATGACAGCCTGGCCAGATTCTGGAATAGATGTCCTATTGGGGGTGGGGGGGACACCAGAAGGAGTGCTTTCCGCATGTGCTTTGCGGGCGATGGGGGGAGAGATCCAGGGTAAGCTGTTTGCCCGCAGCGATGAGGACCTTCGCCGCGGTCGAGAGATGGGATACGATTTTGAAAAAATCCTTTCGATGAACGACCTGGTCTCAACGGATGATGTTTTCTTCGCTGCCACCGGGATCACCGACGGAGAATTCCTGGATGGCGTCAAATACTTTGGTACGGGAGCACGCACGGACAGCCTGGTAGTACGGGGGCAGACGGGAACTATCCGGCAAATAATAGCCACTCATCGCTGGGATAAACTTAATCAATTCAGCGCGATAAAATATTAAGTCAGGATCCGCGCTTTCCAACCGAAGAATTTGCTAATGTGCATCCTTGTCAGTCAATCCACTCTCGAATATACTCGTGGCGGAGGAAGTTTCGCTTATGGCCAAACAACGCATCTTATTGGTAGATGATCACGAGGTTGTCCGGTTGGGATTGAAGTCCCTCCTTGAACGCCATCCGCAGTTTGACGTTGTTGGCGAGGCGTCCTCTGCTCGTGAGGCAATGGAAATCGTAAACAGTTCGCACCCGGATGTGGTCGTAATGGATATCCGTCTGCCCGGTACTTCGGGAATTGAAGCCTGCGAAGAAATAACCGGGCATTTTCCAGAAATCAAGGTTATCATGCTGACCTCCTATGCCGAGGACGAAATGCTTTTTTCCGCCATCCGCGCGGGAGCCTCAGGATATATCCTAAAGCAAATCGGGGGTGAGGACCTGGTCAGGGCACTCGAAGCGGTTGGACGCGGGGAGGCAATGCTCGATCCAACGGTGACTCAGAGGGTCTTCCAGGAAGTTCGCCGAGCAGTGAAAGATGAGGAAGCCTCTGCATTTGCGCATCTCAGTCAGCAGGAAAAACATGTATTGCTGCTCGTTTCGGAAGGTAAGACCAACCGGGAGATAGCCAAGGCACTATTTTTAGGCGAAGGGACGGTGCGCAACTATGTAAGCAGCATACTGTCCAAACTGGGTGTAAGCAACCGCGCTGAAGCAGCGGCCTATGCCGTGGGGCATAACCTGCGCGAATACATAACAATGTAGGAAAAGTGTCTTTTAGGTTGACAAAACCTTCCGTAAGATTATGAGCAGTAAGAAAACTTTGTACGGTCTTATTACTCCCAGAAGGTTGAGAGACTTGTGAAGATGGCGGGACTACAGCGGGGGGGATGGTTTCGTACCAGTTATCCAGCTCCAAGTCCTCTGGAAAAATAGTTATATCTGGCAGATCACATTGCATTTAATCGCCTGACCCTGCTCATCAGCGTAAACCTGGTAAACTACTGCATTCCCACCTTGCTGAACAGTAAAGGCACGGGATGTACTCCAATCCCTCTCATGCTTTTCCGGGGTTATAGTTACGCACTACTTCCTTCCGTTTGCCTGATTCCAATACCGGGATCTCATGTACACGTTCAATAACGATTTCAGCATCCTGCCCAAGAATATCTTTAAATAGTTTTACGAAAGAGGCATCCTCATAACATCCTTCTGATTCATTCAATTTGATCGTATATTGTTTTGCACCTTCTTGTATGAATTGATATTGGAGCAGCTTATCATATGGCCACATTAATAAACTAATGATATGTGGAGTTAATGTATTTCCCTTTGTGTCAAAAATCAGATCGGTCATTCTTCCTTGAATGGATGAAAACACTTGCGAATCCCAACCACATTCCGCTTTTTCCTTCCATATCCCAATATCTCCAGTATCATATCTGATCAATGGCATGGCATGATTGAACAGATCCGTCACTACAATCCGTCCTAGTTCTCCAACGCTGACCGGATCATCCGAGTCCATTTTAAGTAACTCAAAATAGTATGAAGCACTATTTACGTGAAATTCTTTGTTCTCAATGCATTCAATTGCCATCATTCCATTTTCCTGGTTCGAATACATCGCAGCAATATTGCAATGAAAAATTCTTCTGAGTTTATCATGTGTACCTTTGGAAAGAGCCTCTCCATAGGAGATAATGGTAAAAAAACCAAACATTTCCGGGCTGTCTCCACAGGCCAGTAAGTAGTTCGTAAGAATCTCAAAGGTATTTGCATAACCGATCAACATTCTTATATTTTGGGCTGATTTCAGTGTATTTCTAATTTTTTCAAGATTTTCTTTGTCGAGTTTCTGAACATCCCACAACAAAACATTCCTCAACCAGGAATCCAACCTGCTGTACCGATTCATCGAAGACAAAACCCTGAAAAAGACATAGCGCATTCCCGTCTGAAAACCTGCCTTTCCCCATAAATAATTCCTTTCAGCCTGTACACGATCCCTTTTGTTCTTATCCTGTCTGACAACAAAAGGCGTTCCAGTTGATCCACTGGTGTGCATATTTACAACTTTGATACCTCGGAATTCCGGGGATTGGAATGCCTCGTAATTATTCTTAATGATGATCTTGTTGACCACGGGGAACGATCTTATCGAAGAAAATCCCCTGAATTCCTTATAGTACGCAACGTTTTCAACCGCATAGGTCAGGATGTTGTTCAGATGATGCTCTTGCAATTTGGAAGCTTTAGGATTTTTACGATCACCCATTATGTTCTTTATATCAACATAATGTTTTCTTATACTTGATCCTGTAAGAAAATCCCACACCCAGAATATCGCACTTTTTATCCATTCATTGAGTGCCATCGTTTTCCAGGCCTTTTATTTATCAGTCCGGCGTGTACTTCGTGCCCATCGTGGTGGGAAAGCTTTATGCAGTACACACATCCATCTATTCTGGTTAAGGGATCGTTCCCTTGTGAAAATCCTGCCGGGAAATTAGGATGCCCCTCCCTTTGTGTTTCTTCGTGACCCTGGTGTTGAAAGGTTTTTCTCCCTCCAACATTATAACATTTCCCTCCTGCATGGCAGACCGGTATATCAGGCCATGCGTTTTGCCAGGCCACCGGGTCTGCGCAGAGGTGGCGATGACAATATCCACCGGGACAAGCAGCCCGCGCAAAGCGCTGGCAGCGAACGCAGCCGGGACCCAGGCAGAAACGGAGGCCATCCTGGAGAGGCTGAAACCGGCCGTCATTGCCGGTATCGGCTACAGCGTTTCATGTCCAACTCCAAGATTGCGGGAACTGGGTTTATCTGGGACCATAATCATAGGAAGATCAATAATAAAATCCCGGCGATCTGGCTGGGCGTTTTACCTCTTGACATCGACAAAAAAAAAGGTATATATTACCTATGCTAAAATCTTGGTTTCAGATAAAATACAACCCGCACGCCGAAGTGGCGGAACTGGCAGACGCGCTAGGTTCAGGGCTTAGTGGCCTTACGGTCGTGAGGGTTCAAGTCCCTCCTTCGGCATTTCAATCCCGCGGAAACGCGGGTTTTTTGTTTATTTAATAATTATCAGACCATTGTCACAACTTATAGAATCAAGTTTGCGGATTATGTGATAAAAAGAAGATATGGAACGTATAAAGCTTTTTCCCGATTCAACATTAATAAAAAATAATTCCTTAACCATCGGTGGCTGCTCCTTGACCGACCTGGCTGATCAATTTGATACTCCCCTTTACATTTATGACCGATCGACAATGGATAACACTGTTAATGCCTACAAGAGTGTGTTGGCATCTTTTTACCCAGGTGAACGCAGGCTCACTTATGCTGGTAAAGCCTTTTTGTGCATAGCCGTTGCCGAATGGACTCAACAACATGATCTTTGGGTAGATTGTTCCAGCCAGGGGGAAATCGCGATTGCCAGGAGGGGTGGTGTGCCGCGTGAGAGGATCATCGCGCATGGTGTAAACAAATCAATGGCTGATCTGGAAGCCGCATCCGAACACGCAGGGATCATTGCTGCGGATAACATGACCGAACTCCAACGCCTGGGTGAAATTTATCACCGCGATAGCAGCCCTGAAATATGGCTCCGTTTCCAACCTGGAGTGGAGGTGAGGACGCACCCCCACACTCAAACGGGGCATGGCGACAGTAAGTTTGGATTGGATGGATTGCAGCTACTCAAAGCAGCTCAATATTGCATTGATCATTCTCTTCAGCTTTCCGGCCTGCATTTCCACCTTGGTTCCCAATTTCGGGATCCAACCCCTCTCGCCGATGCGATTATTATTGTTCTTGATCTCGCCCGAAAGATGGGATTAGGCCCGGGGTGGACACTCAGCCCGGGTGGAGGGTGGGGGGTGGCATATCATGAGCAAGAACTGCCTCAGCCTTCCGTGGGATTCTACATTTGTACAATCACCGACACTTTGATTAGGGGCTGCCAGGAACGGAACCTGCCCCTGCCCCGGCTGCAGCTGGAACCTGGACGAAGCCTGGTGGCCCGGGCTGGTGTTGCCCTCTACCGGGTGGGCACAATCAAAAAAACAGCCTCCCGTTTATGGGCTTTGTTGGACGGCGGGTTGGCTGATAATCCACGCCATGCTTTGTATGGAGCCCGTTATTCTGCCTTACCGGTGAGTAATCCAGATAGACCGTTCAAGGAAGACATTTGGTTTGCCGGTCCTTATTGTGAAAGTGGGGATGTATTGATCGAGCAGCTGCCGTTTCCAGAAATCGTGGAAGGTGAATTAATCGCCATCCCGGTCAGCGGGGCATACCAGTTGAGCATGTCCAGCAATTACAACGGTCATACACGTCCGGCTGTCGTCTGGGTGGATCAAGGACAAGTGCAGTTGATCCAGGAGCGTGAAACGATCGAAGATATTCTCAGACGAGACCGCCGGCTTGTCAAACCAGCCGGGACAGGGTAAGATATTGAAATATGTTTAAGTGGCGCAATTTATTAATATTCATTGGACTAATTCTGGCTGTGATATTACTGGTGGATTTCAACCGCAGGATGGAAGAATTGGACCGTTTATCCACCCAGTTGAATGCCGTCGGCGCTGAGGCAACCGCGATCATTCAGACGCAAACTGCCCTGGCTGGACAAGTGGCTTATGCCACGTCAGACGTCGCAGTTGAAGAATGGGCTTATGATAATAAGATGGTGAGACCTGGCGAACATCCTGTGGGGATCGTACCCGGTGCAACCACCACCCCTACAGCTGGAACAACCCCTGAACCCCAACCAGAAGCCCTCCCTGTTTGGCGGATATGGTGGGAATTGTTTTTCGGAAAGCGGCACTAATCTTTTACTCAGGATACAACAGGTTTTTCCCCCACCCGCAACCTGGGTTATTTTGCGACGACCACAATCCCTTTTTTCCCCCTCTTAGCCTGGTGTTCGGCATTGTTGGCATGATCGATCAATGCGGATAGATTGGGTCTTTCCTCTGAAAGACTGGTCAGACCGATTGAGATGGTGACTCCCAATTCCCCAAATGGAGTGACAATTTTATTTGCAGCAATTTCTTCAACCATGCGCCGGGCTACACCCTCGGCGCTTTCGATGTCAGTTTCGGGGAGAAGGGCAACAAATTCGTCCCCACCAAACCTGGCGAAGACATCCACCGCGCGCAGAATGGAACGCCCCCGCTCAGAAACGGCCTTGATAATTATATTGCCGGTTGCATGATTATAGGTGTTGTTGAATTTTCTAAAATTATCAATATCGAAAAATAATACTGAAAGCGGCCGGTTAAATCGATGCGCGCGTTCCACCTCGCGCGGTCCAAGCTCCAGCAACCCGCGGTAATTATAAATACCGGTTAATTCATCAATAATGGCCAGGCGCTGGATTTCAGCATATAGGCGGGCATTTTCAATCGCTATCGCCGCCTGTATGGCTATCCGTTCCAACAGCCGGATGTGTTCATCAGAATAGGCATCCGCCCGGTAATTTTGAATGGATAATACTCCAATCACCCTTTCGCGTAATGAAAGGGGAATCCCTATGTAAGACCGGGTTGTTTTACCAGTTTGAGGTGCATTGATCTGGTTGGGATGAGTATCAGATAATGCGGTTTCATTATTAATGTTGTTTATATACAAGGTCCTTTTTCGCTTGATGACCGTCCCAATCGTGCCCGGGCGATCGTTGATATCCCGGGATGGTCCAACTTGATAGACCCCCCCTTCATAAAACAACGGAATGTGAATCAGGGAGTTGGTCTCATCAAATAGAGCGACATAGAAGATATCAATCGGAACCAACTGGCTGCATTGGTCGAAAAGGGTTTTAAGGACATGCTCCATGTCCAGCCCGGAAGTGATTGAAAGGCTGATGTGGTTGATGATTCCCAGTTCCTTGATATTATGTGCCAGCTCTGCTTCCGTTTGATGACGCTTGGTGATATCGCGCAACACGACAAGCCTTCCAGCCAGCTGCTTTTGCCGACCATATATCGGGGAAATGGTGAGATGAAAATAGCGCGGCGGATTAATCCCCCAACGGACCTCGGTTTCACGTTTATCCTCATTATCATGCAATCGTTTTGCCAAACCCGGCCAAAACTTAAGCACCTTTGTTATTGGCTGCCCAATACTATCCACGGTCGAGGTACTGAGGATGTTTTGCGCGACCGGGTTAATATCCACAACGAGATTTTGAGCGTCCAATACAAGGATTCCATCGTCCAGGTTTTCAATAAGTGCATGGCGTGCGAGAGGCGCAAGATCGAACAACCGAAATTTTAACATTCCAAATGCAATTACCAGACCAGTAAGGGAGAAGGAGAGGGGTTTCAGATTTATACCAGGAACAAATGCAGGAATAAAAGATGAAACAGTGCCGAAAATGAACGGAATAAAAGACCCAATGAATAAAATTCCTATTTGATAGCGGTCAGGCTGTTTCAAATTTACCCAGGTCGTAAACGTGATAATGATCCCCAGTAGGATCAATATGTTTTCATAAACGACCACAAGGTACCCCCCCATTCCAGGTCGATAGTTAAAAATATTAAGCAGTGTCGGGTATGTGGAGGCACCCTTCCAAATCAAAACCTGTAATTCATTCGTGGCTGTGATGAGGAACCCAATAATTGGTACAAGGGAGAGCAGACCAAAGTAGACAGGCCGAACCCAGCGTGACTTCTGGCCGAATTTCAAGGCGAAGATAAGGAAAAGGGCTGGAACACTTGATGCTCCGAGATATTCAATTACAGACCAATAGATTTTGTGCTGTCCAATGGCGGAGGCTTCCAATCCGGACGCAAAAGCCCAACCTGAAATGGCAAACATCAGGAGAGCCATGGTTCCCACACCAATTGTCGTCCGACGACCAAGCGCCATTAAGCCAACATATGCGGATATGATGGCACTTGCGATCAGGATCCCTGTTGATGGTGTGTATGACCAGGTCAAATCACCCTCCGATTTGGATAATAACCCCCGGTAATGGGCTTGGTAAATAATTCCATGACGGCTATTAATAGCAGTATAGCATAACAATAAATCCCATGAAATAGTTTAATGAAAATACCACAAAAAATATTGTTTTCAGTCGCTTTGGTATTGATAGCGATCATCAATCTAGATCCCAGGGACTCTTCGGGAGTAGAAAATCCAGCGTCCGATGATTTCCTGGGCAAACGCGATGGCAAAGACCAAGATCAAGCTTCCCATGCCAAGAGTCGCCGGCAGGATTAACACGATCACCGCAGATAGAAATACAGCAAGGAGCAACCCCACCCGCCATAGACTGAGCTTCTTATTCGAGGAGTTCGCAGAAAATAAGGTTACTGGAATGGCTGCCAAAAATGAAATGATACCTGCCAGGATGACCCTGCGAATGTCAAAATAAGAAGTCCCCGCGGGAAGGAGTATCGCGGTGACCATGCACCCCAGACCAATGGTTGAGAGGCCGAACTCGAGCAAGGTGAGTGCCGAATTCCAGGCGGGAATACTGCGAAGTTGATAGACCCGCTGCATGCAGTAAAGCGCAGTCAACGCACAGATTCCTGTAAAAATACTGAAACCAAACCGAATATAGGGGGGTCCAATATTGAAAATCATCAGTAGTACCAAAATTCCCAATAAACCTGCGAATCCGGCAGTGAAAAGGATTTCCCGGCTCAACCACGACTTGCGGAAGTGTTTTAGCGCCCGGTAACTTTTCATGGGCGTTTTAAGGTGGATTAATGATACCAACATGGCAATCAGGATTTCCACGCCGACAGCGATCAGGGGGATAATGGTCATCTTTTCGAAAATCTGTTTACCCGTGGATCCAAAATAAATTAAGAATATGGCGAGATATGAACCAATCGCCATTTGTGCGAAAAGGGTGAACCAAATGAGGGGGATTTCACTCCGGGTAGGTTCTTTCAGTTGATTAGGTGAAATTTCCTCCCGGTTACCCACATGGGTATCTTCTCCGACCAGTTTTACTCCCGGGTGCGGGATGATAAGAAGATGAGGCTCTGTCCGTGAAAGGCTGGGCAGCGGAAAAGGATGTTCCTCTCCTGGGATTTTCCACAAGGCCAATCCCTTTTCATCAAGTTCCAGGTCATTTGCATCCACAAGGTCCAGGCACCGCATGGGACATGCAGCGACGCAAGCCGGAGGCAGACCCTTATCGAGATTGTCATAACACAAGTTGCACTTGGTGATGATGCCAGAGTTTTTATCCATCTGTGGGGAGTCATACGGGCAAGCCCAGGCGCAATACCCGCACCCAATGCATTCCTTTGCATTTATTAAAACGATACCATCTGGGCGCACATTATATGCATCCACGGGACAGACTCCGGCACACTTGGGGTGTACGCAGTGGTTGCACGCGATTGAAAGGTGGTATGCAAAAACAGAGGTCCTCCAGGCTTCTCCGGTTTGGGTCCAACCACCGCCGGTTACCTCGTAAATGCGCCGCCAGAGAATTCCCGTAGACAGGTTGTTTTTATCCTTGCAGGCGACCTGGCAGGCTTTACAACCTGTGCATGCACTTTCATCAAACGCGAAAGCGTAGGTCATGATGAGCCCCCTCGAGCCCTGGAAATCCGAGGTCCAACTCCAGGTCGCCTTCCTTTGATTGGTACGTATTTTTCCACCTGGACCATCATCGTGTGCTGCGCGGTTCCAAATGCAAAAGGAGTCCACCTGTGACTTGTCAGTAAATTGACATTTCCACCGTGGTCAACACCGTATTCGTCCGGTTTGTACCAGGCTCCCTGCGGAATATCCACCACACCGGGCATGATCCGCTGGGTGACGCGGCAGGGCAGGACCAGAGCGCCTCGATCATTAAATACCGTGATTTCATCGCCATCCTTAATTCCCCGGGGAATGGCGTCCACCGGATTGAGGAATACCCGCTGAGGAAAGGCTTCTTCCAGCCAATCATTGTTGTCATGGGTTGAATGTACGCGGTGCAAGGTATGATGCCCTATCGCCTGTAATGGGTATTTATCGTTATTAATTGTTGAAGATGATGCTACAGGCACAGTTGATGAGGATAGAAGGCCAATCTCATTTTTTGTTGGAATATCGGGATTAATCAGGGACTCACTCGGGATGTCATGCTTGCCAGTAGTTCCAGCGAAGGGACTTTCCCACTCCTGGATATATTTTGGAACTGCAGGTATATTCTCCGGATCGCACAAATCATGCAGTTGCTTGGAGAATATTTCTATCTTTCCACTGGGAGTATTTAACGGGAACCTTTCGGGGTCACGCCGAAAATCTTCAAAGGCGATGGCAGGAATGCTCGCCGGACGGGTCCATGCGCCAAGGTTCCGCTCGATGAACTCCTCCAAGGTTGGTAATCCAGGAAACCGGGTCCTGCGGAATTCATCAAGACATACCCTGACCCATTCTTTCTCATCGCGACCCTCGGTAAAGGCTTCCCCAATCCCTAATTTCCCAGCCAATTCGGCACAAATGCGGAAGTCGGATTTGCATTCACCCGGGGGCTCGACCAGTTTTGGCTGCAGAATGACCTCATCCCCATATTTCCAGCCATCCTCCACCCCCCAGGTCTCGAACTGCGTGCACGCAGGCAGGATGATATCTGCGAACCGTGCGCTGGAGGTCAGAAAATTATCCTGGACAACAATGAACTCCACCCTGGTCTCATCGCGTAGGATCTCCATTGTACGATTGAGGTCGGCGTGTTGGTTGACAAGGCAATTGCTTGCCACCGCGTATATCAGCTTGATATCATTATCGAGCCGTGTAGACCCGCGCACGCCATCTGCGGAAGTCATTTGTTTCCCACGGAGGCAGGCTTCGGTCCAGAGAAAGACCGGGATTTCTGATTTCACAGGATTTTCACCCAGGGGGAAAACCGTCCAAAGACTGCCGCCATCCGGAGCTTGCAATCCCAAACCGCTGGCCCAACCACCGGGTACACCCACATTCCCTGTGATGGCAGCCAGGACACAGCCCGCACGCACCACCTGTTCACCATAGGCTCTTCGTTGCATCCCATACCCCTGGTAAAGCACTGATGGCTTAATGGTGGCATATTCGCGGGCAATCCGTGTGATGGTGCCAGCGGGGATCGCAGTAATAGGCTCTGCCCAATGAGGCGTTTTGGGTTGGCCATCGCGCAGACCGAAAATGTAGTCGCGGTAGCTTTCTGCACCTTCGACCGGCATTTGCTCACAATCTAAACCTACACAATGAGTGCGTACGAATTCGGCATCATACAGCTTTTCGGAGAGCATCACATAGGCCATTGCGCTCATCATGGCTGCATCCGTCCCTGGGCGGATGGGAATCCACTCATCGGCCAATGCGGCCGCGCTCAACGAATGACGCGGGTCAATACAAATCACGCGTGCCCCGGCTTCACGTGCCAGCTTGATGAAATAGTCGCTGTTGGTGCCGTCGCGCATCTCGGCGGGGTTCCAGCCCCACATGATTATGTAGCGTGCATTCAGCCAGTCCTGGCGTTGGTTTCCCGTGACAAGGGTGCCATAAACGGTGGGAGTTGCCAGGTTAGTGGCTGCCCACGAATATGAGTTGTAGATGCCCAGGCAGCCTCCGTATAAGTTCATCAGCCGGCGGGCGACATGAGAGCCGTTAAGCTGGTTGTAACTGCCTGTACCGTAAGGGACGAAAAGGGCAGACGAACCGTACTGATGCTTGATCCTTTCAAACTGAGCAACCACGGTGTCTAGCGCTTCGTCCCACGAAATCGGTTGGAACTTTCCATCTCCGCGCCTGCCCACCCTTTTGAGGGGTTTCATCAACCTGTCAGGATGGTACTGCCTGCGTAAATACGCCCGACCACGCACGCAGGCTCGCAATTGAGGGGCGGCAAGCGTATCCGGGCGATCATCTGTATCGAGACGGATGATCCTGCCATCCTGAATATGGGCAATAAGCAGGCAGCGACCTCCGCAGTTATGGGCTGGGCAGCCTACACGAATTTTTTTAACTTCAGGAGCAAGGCTCATATCCTATAGTGTAGAGGATATGAGCCTGGAGGGGAAGTGTTGGATGTAATTATCTTTGTTCGGATGCTAGGTGGATATTGATCCGTCGGGTGTTTTGCCAACGCATTGATAAAACTCGGTTCAACCATGATCGGAAATCGAATCAGGTATTTCGTCCTATTTTGACCGCCGCATACATTTCAACCCTTCCTGGTTGGTCCAGTAAAGGTTGTTTTTATCCACTGCCAAGTTATTTGAATCATAACTAATATTGAGAACTGAGATTTTACCGGAATCAATATTTGCGAACTTGCCACCCATGCAGCCACCAATCGTGTAAAGATACGGTTCGGCTACCCCAACTCCACTCTGTGAACCTTCCTGGGTCAAGATAATATGCGCTGTTCCACCAGATTCGGGGAAACTGATCATATATACTCTATTATCGGTACAGGAAATCATTCCAGGATAATTCTCCACAGTAAATATAAATATGATCACATTGTTATATTCCTGGATGACCGGGCCGACGAAATAAACTGATCTTTCATCCCGCAAACCTATGTGAAGGTCTTGGAGCAATTGACCGGTTGTGATTAAAATCCTTGGTCTTTGGTCCTGTTGGTCCAGGATGCCAAGCCAATCTCCACCCCCCAGGTAGATTTTCCCATTCACGATGGAGATATTATTGAAATGTTCCAGCCCCGAAACCACCTTTTGAGGTTCCCCTCCTTTTTTGGGCATGCGGAGGATGGTTTTAGTCTCGTAAATCATCCAGTATAAATAATCAGCGTCCATGCTGAACTGCATCATCGATTCACTGGCCTGCAACAACTCGGTGACCTCCCCGCCACGTTTGTTCACTTTTAGTAATTTAAAGTCAGGTCCAGGCTGCCAGGACCCTTCCACCCAGTACACGGAATCATTATCCACCAGAATGCCATATGGATCCGATCGCAAAACAGCCAGCTCCTGGACCTTTCCGGTTATCTTCGACATCTTCATGACAGAACCCGGATTCCCACGCCTAAGCCAGTAAAGGGATTGACCATCACTGGTCAGGCTGGCGATTGGAGCGATCGGAGCGAGAAGGACCGGATCATCGCTTTGGCAAATATCGATGGGACCAGCTTGCCGGGTGAGTGAAATTCCCTGCAAATTCAACGTGATTCCAACACCAACCCCGATTAAAACAACTGCTATGATGATCAGAAACCAACCCCGCCTATATACAGGTTTTATGCTCATATCAAGACCTTTCTCTTGGATAAACTTGGTTTTAGAAGAGAGGACTCTAATTATTAGCCCTTTGAATAATCCTCCCATCCTGCACGGCCCATGTGTCAGTTGCAAACTGCATAATGAAAAAACGATCGTGGACAACTGCCAGGATAGTTCCAGTATATTTCGCAAGAGCCTGTTCAAAGCGTGCCCGCGAGGGGATGTCCAGGTGATTGATGGGTTCATCCAATAACAGGAAGGTGCATCCTTGTGCTACCAACAGGGCTAATTCCAGTCGAGAGCGTTCACCATAACTCAAGGTCCCGGTCGGTCGCAATGGATCGTCTCCACTAAAGAGGTAGAAATGCAGGAAGTGGCGCGCCTCGGTCTGGTTGAACACTCCAGCGCTGCGAATAATATCCAAAGGACTTTTAGAGAGGTCGAGCCGTTCCTGCTCCTGTGTCATGTACCCGATTTTAGTAGAGGGGCTAACCCGCATTGACCCGTGAATTGGATTTAATTTTCCAGCGATGGTGCGCAGTAATGTCGTTTTCCCGCAGCCATTTGGACCTGTTAGTGCGATTCTTTGCCCACCCCCTATATGAAGCCGGAGCCCGGTCAACAAGGGTACACAACCGGGATAACCAATGGACAGGTTTTCTGCCATCAGCACATCCCGGCTGACATGCGCGGGGGCAGCAAAATCGAGCTTGAGCTGCCAGGAGGGACGGGGATGTTCGACCAAATCTTCCGATTTAAGCAGACGGTTCAATTTCTTTTCGCGTGACAATGCCTTCCTGGCAACTTTCTTGGCATAGCGCCTCACTCCAGGTTCTCTTGAAGTAGTTGTCAATTCGACATTCAGGGCTTGCTGCTTTGTTCGGACTATATCCTGGCGCATGCGGCGGATTTCAGCCTGCTGCGTATTATAGACGAGCAATTGGTGCTCCTGCTCTAACATTTTTTGCCCGGCATATTGGCTGTAATTTCCGGAGAAAGAGCGTAATCCATGTGTAGATGGATTGAGTTCAAGAATCGTCGTAATTGTATTGTCCAAAAATGCACGGTCATGGGAAACGATAAGGGCTGCACCACGGTAGCGGTGGAGCCAGTTCTCCAGCCACTCCAGCATGAGGATATCGAGATGGTTGGTGGGTTCATCAAGCAGCAGTAACTGGGGGGATTGGAGCAGGAGGCGTGCCAACTGCAGGCGCGTTTTTTGCCCACCACTCAATGCCCCAACGGGATGGGCTGGGGGAATGCCTGCCAACCCGAGTGGGATGAGGAACTCTGCTGGCTGGACATCGATGGTCGACAGTCTCTCGAGGGCATCGGTGTATCGAGTTTGAAGATTAATATTCGAGGGATTTTGTGCCAGTGCAGCTGCCAATTCACCCACCTCGGTATCCGGATTCATACCCGAGGGAGAAATACATGCTTCAGCAATGGTCAGGGAGGGTTCGAGGTCAAAGCCCTGCGACAGGTATCCGATGCGCAGATCCGAACGGGTTTGTGACACGGTGCCGGAATCTGGAATTTCCAACCCGCTGAGAATGCGCATTAGCGTGGTCTTGCCGCAGCCATTGGGACCGATCAGGCCGAGGCGGTCATGGGAGGAAATGCTGAAGGAAACATCATGAAGAACAGTGTGGAGACCGTAAGTTTTTCTTATTGAGTGTACAGAGAGCATAGACAATCCTTTAATTGAAAACCGGGGGCAAACGCCCCCGGCCGGAATCAAAACCAGCGGGTTGGGTTGCCCGAAAACGTTGGTTTTTTACTGGATGTCTGTCATTCCTTATGCTCCTGAAAAAAAACGGCAAAGAAATTATATCATGGCTGGTAAGGTTCCAGCCAATACGCACTGCCATCGCCTTCGGCGGTCCAGCCCATGCCCCCAGGGATTGCGGTATTGGCAACCTTCCAGAACACCAGCCCGTTGGCACACACCGGTCCCTCCAGCAGATCCAGGATCGCGCCGGGGAAGATCTGAAAGATGATCTTCTCCCCAGTGCCTGGACCGGAGCGAACCCGGTTGGGGGGGTCGCTCGGTCCGCCCATCACCTTGGCCGGCTCTCCTGCGGTCAGGCGCGACCACCCGCTTGTGCAGTCGGGGAGCTTGACGATCGGGCTGGTTCGGGTCGGTGACCAGGCTGGCAATGCTCCCTTTTCCAGCACCTGCTGCCTGGCTCCGGTACTGACCTTGGTGATATTAACCGGGGATATTCGCCAATATCCTTCGTCGATCAGAAATGACTGGAAGCCATACCCCACATACTCCCCATCCGGTGACCAGCTTACATTTCCTTGCACCCAATCGAAGGGGACTTTCAAGGTATGACCGGTTATATTGCGCACCTTGGCATCGGCAACTGTCAGGATGTAGATCTGGTCTCCATAGACAAAGGCGATCGATTTGCTGTCCGGTGACCAGGCGAAGAAGTCCAGTGGTTCTCCCAGGAGAAGATGGGAGCTACTACCATCAGATTTCATGACCGAGAACCCCTCCTCGTTGTCACTGAAGGCAATCCACTCCCCATCCGGAGACCAGGCGAGTGACTGGCCCATGGCTGACAAGGTGGTCGTCGCGCCATTAATATGATCCGAAATGTACAGGTGGGATCCATCCCCATAGCATATGTAGGCAACATAACGCCCGAAGGGTGACCAAACCGGGGATGCACATTCCCGGCTGCTGTTGTTGACCTTGTGAGGATTCGATCCGTCGACACCAACCACGTAAATATCCCCGAAGCCGTCCTCGGCATAGGCAACAAATTGCCCGTCCGGTGAGAAGACCGGGGCACCGTAAGTTGCGGCAGCCTGGAGCGGTTCGAAAGCCCGTTGACCGTTGGTGGAAAGGACGAACATCTTTTTCGCCAGGGTGGTCACGATGTTCTGTCCATCCAAGGACCAGGAGAGCCAGCGTGGAGTGTCAAAGCGTCCCAGCGGGTTCCTCAATTCATGCGGGTTCGTACCATCCGCGTTCACCATCCAGACCCAATCTTCAGCGATGTAGGCGATCTGACCAAGTCCAGCGAGGTCAGACAACATGAATGAAGAGCCTGTCCCCGGTTCGGGAGTAACACTGGCTAAAGTGGCGGGTATCGGGAAGGCAGTTGGTTCGCTGTTGGGATCGTGTGACAGGTAACGGACATATTTATTATCTTCGTAGCCATATTCAGCCACCCAACCGGCTCCCCCGGGGATGGTTCCATTCTCGACATTCCAAAACACGATCCTTTCTGATGTATTGTCCGTACAATAGGGTCCACCGATGACCTTAAGCTTGGCATCCATGTCCAGATAGGCGATCACGGTACCATTGGATCCCTGTTTATCATAAACCCGTAATCCCTTGATACCTTGTACCACGTAGGCAGATTGAAACTTGTATAATGCTGTTTGACCACTGGCACAATTGCTCGGGTTCAACCAGCGTTTCTTANNACACGGTTGGCCCGATCCCCGTAGGTGATGTAGGCGTCCATCCCCACTCGCAGACGTGACCATTCGATATTGCACGCTTGAATTGGGACCACCTGCGTGTTTACAAGCGTGCTGCCCAGCGTTGGGGGTGACTGTGTTTCTCCAACCTGGTTGGGTGGAGTTACAGCCGCGGGGGTATCCGTGACCGGCTCGGTCACAGGATTCGGTCCGCAGGAAGCACCCAAGATTAGTATGAGCAAAATGCCAAAGAATCGTGCAGCGGATTGTTTCATGATCCCTCCCCAGG
>DBFP01000043.1 GCA_002294405.1 Anaerolineales bacterium UBA877
CCTTTTGCCATTTTTACGGTGGCATAGTATTGCTTGCTCACATTAATTTGCATGGGAGGTGCTGATGAATATTGCTTCGAATTAACCGGTTTAGCGTTTGATCCACGCATCACCACCCAGATGACCGCCAGGATCGCAACGACGATAATTCCAATCGTAACGATTCTTGTATAAAGTTTCCGTCTGCTGCGCTGGGTTCGCCTGGCTTCTCTTTTTGATATTTGTGACTTCGACATTCTATTGTCCTTTTATATTTCCTAATTGCGGGGGACCTTAGTGGTTTTGTCTCGGCTAGTTCTCGATTTTATTTGTTTCGCCTCAAAGGGTTTCTCGTTCTTTGTTAAAAAAGCCTTCGCTTGAGATGGGTTTTTTAATTGGCTCACTTCCTGTTCAGTCAGATACCTCCATTCTCGGGGTTTTAAATTCCCCAAACGAAGTTCCCCCAACCTGACTCGAATTATACGTACCACTGGCAGACCTGTGACTTTCCCCATTTCACGAATTTGTCGCTTATGCCCCTCCCGTAGGATGACATCCAACCAAGCGCCTTTACCAAATTTACTAATAACGAACACCTCTGCGGAGGAAGTTTTAAATCCATCCTCGAGAACCAGGCCTCTCCTCCATTTGGCAAGTTGTTCGCTGTCGGGGTGGGTCGCTACCAAAACTCGGTACTCTTTTTCATGCTCATACCTTGGGTGGGTTAATATATTTGCCAGGTTTCCATCATTGGTCATCAGGATCAGCCCCTCAGAGTCAAAATCCAGTCGTCCCACCGGGTAAAGGGTCCCTTCCAAGGGAACCAAATCTCGGACGGCTGTCCGTAGTTCTGGGTCATTTACTGTGGAGATAACTCCCCGGGGTTTATAAACTGCAACATATGTAAAGTCTTCCGCGCTTAAAATTCGTCTCCCATCCACCGTGATCTTGTCTTCACTTGGGTCCGCCTTGTCACCAAGTTTAATCACATTACCGGAGACTCTCACCCTGCCAGCAATGATAATATCTTCGCACCCTCTCCTCGACCCATACCCGGCGCGAGCGAGGATCTTTTGCACCCTTTCTTTCATATCAGCCTTTTAATGCATCGTTATGGTTATTTTCATTACCTGCTTCCGGCAGGTTAAGCGCGGGCAACTCCGTAAGCGAGCTTAAGCCAAAGTATTGCAGAAAATCCGGGGTGGTTCCATAAAGGATGGGTCGACCCGGTCCATCAGTCCTCCCCACTTCCTGGACAAGCCCTCTCCAAAGCAGCGATTTCATAACTCCTTCGCTGCTGACACCCCTCACCGCTTCAATTTGCGGGCGGGTTACCGGTTGTTGATATGCCACAATCGAAAGGGTTTCAAGTGCAGCCCGGCTTAAATGGCTGATGGCTTCCAGGCCAAGGTAATGTGCCACTACTTCTGCATTTTCGGGAGCAGTGGTCATCTGCACGGCTCCGCCGTACCTCTGAAGCCGGAGACCACGAGCGTGCAATTCTTCATCAAGCTGTTTTAGGCTTTGTTCGACTTTCAAGACAGATATTTCCAGTACAGATGCAAGTTGGACTACTGCAACTGGCTCCCCTGACACAAAAAGAAGTGATTCAAGCACTTTTGATAATTCTGAAGGATTCTGATTTTCATAATCGCCCATGCTATAATTACTCACCATGTATAATATTTGGCTGCCGAAAACCATTCTAATAATCTACCACGGAAACCACGGACGTAAATTTTACCATTTCACGGGAGTCTGTCATAGGGAACTTTAATTCACGGAAAATTCCAATATTTGCTGGAATTTTAAGCCTGGTGTTGGTTATTCTGGCTTGCACATTTAATATCGGTGGTCCCAGTTACCCCACCCCACCTATCCTGGTCTCCACGGAGGCGGTTGGAGAGCTCAAGTCATCGCTGGAGACTGCAGTTGCAGCCGGCGCTCAATCTGGGCAGATCACCTTGACCTTTACCGAATCTCAATTAACTTCATATCTAACATATAAACTCCTTGGACAGTCTCATCCTTTATTCTCTAACCCGCAGGTTTATCTTCGGGGTGGTCAACTTAAGATCTATGGAACAGTCGAAAAAGGATATTTTCAGGCGACAGCAAGGATTATTTTTAATGCAGCCATTGACAACCAGGGTAAGTTATCAATCGAGTTGTTTTCAGCGGATTTTGGTCCATTGCCCATTCCCAATGGGCTGAAAGAAATTGTTACCACAACCATCCAGGAAGCTTACTCAGGAGCCTTGGGTCCCATTGCCACTGGCTTTCGATTGCAAAGCATGATGATTGAAGATGGCACGATGCAAATTATCGGGCTCGGAAAATAGCATTTGTTGCACACAGACTTCAGATGACTAAAAACTATTTTGTTCTTGGTGCTGTTCTTTTTTATATGATTGCATGTACTCCGCAAATCCAACAGACCGGGCTGGCTGTCAATTTGATTGCCGATGGGTCCACATATCACGTGACTATGACAGCAGGGAGCACGGTTCAACAAGCCCTTAATGCTGCATTGATAAAATTGTCCCAAACAGATAGAGTGGACCCGCCTGCGTATTCATTGATTTCCGAAGGATTAACCATAACCGTCACCCGGGTGCGCGAAGAATTCGAGACTCAACAAGTGATAATTCCCTTTGAACGACAAGAACTGCATAACGAATCTTTATTAATTGGTGAAACCCGCCTAATCCAGGCGGGGAAAAACGGACTACGTGAAATTACGATCCGTCATGTATTCGAAAATGATATTGATTTGAGCAGTTCGGTTGTCTCGGAAAATATCCTGCAAACTCCCATCCCAGAGATAGTGATGATTGGTGTCCAGTCACCGTTTGCTGCGCTGGCCATCCCTGGAAAATTGGTTTATCTGACCGGTGGCAATGCGTGGTTGATGGAGGGAACAACCTCCAACCGCCGACCATTGGTCACCACGGGTGATATTGACGGCAAAATATTCTCCCTTTCACCAGACGGAAAGTTTTTACTTTTCTCACGAAAATCCAATAAACCCGGGGACCAGGAAATAAACACCCTGTGGATGATCAACACTGCGGCCCCACCTTCCGATCCGGTTGACCTGGGTATTTCCAATGTGGTGCACTTTGCTGCCTGGAAACCTGGTGAAGAATATCTGGTTGCTTTCTCAACTGTCGAACCTCGAACTACTGCACCTGGTTGGCAAGCAAACAATGATCTGCACTTTCTCCCAATTCGGAACGAGTTGCCCGGGAAGGTAATTGATATTCTCGATACAAACGCTGGTGGCATATATGGTTGGTGGGGGATAACTTTCGCCTGGTCTCCAGGCGGAGATAGTCTGGCATATTCTCGTCCGGATGGGGTGGGGCTGGTAAATCTCAAGGACTCAGTGTTGATCCCTCTGGTAGATATTACTCCTCTTAATACACATAGTGATTGGGCTTGGACACCGGCCCTTTTCTGGAGCAGTGACGATCGCACCATTTTCATGGTCAATCATGCTGCCCCGACGGGTCTTGTCAGTCCGGAAGAATCACAAAATTTCGACCTCACCTATATATCTATTCCGGATGACGTGAGTACCATGCTAATTCGACAAACCGGAATGTTCGCAAATCCATCCGTTTCTTCCCCGATAAAAATGGAATCAAATTCATATTATCTCGTTGCTTTCCTCCAGGCAATTTTTCCCAGCCAATCAAAGACCAGTCGCTATATGCTGGATGTGGTTAATAGTGATGGGACCAACCTTCGTCCATTGTTTCCTGCTGAAGGACGGTCTGGTTTGGAACCACAAACCCCCGTTTGGGCCCCAAGTTCCCCTGATGCGCGCAACTTTCTCGGTGTTATATATGAAGGTAACCTTTGGATAGTGGATGCAGACTCGGGGCAATCCCAGCAAATAACGGGAGATGGACTAACCAGCCAGATTGATTGGAAGTGATGTCAACTTTGCAGCGGGGATAATTTCCCAACGCAGATCGTTAGGAGCAATATATGCGTATTCTTCTCACCGGGGCTGCAGGCTTTCTCGGTTCACATCTTTGCGATCGATTCCTTGGGGAAGGGCATGAAGTAATTGGTATCGACAACTTTGTGACTGGAAATCGTGAAAACATCGCCCATTTAATCAAGAATAAGAATTTTTCTTTTTTTAGGCACGATGTTTCTGAACCTATATCAGTACGCACCAAGGTTGACGCAGTCCTTCATTTTGCCTCCCCTGCTAGTCCTAATCCTGCCTCCCCCTTTGGTTATCCAAACCTGCCGGTTGAAACTTTGAGGGCAGGCTCGCTTGGCACATTTAACACACTCGAAATTGCCTTAATAAATTCAGCCCGATTCCTTTTCGCATCGACATCCGAGATCTATGGCGATCCGCAGGAGCATCCTCAAAATGAGGGGTATTGGGGTCATGTAAACCCGGTTGGCCCGCGCTCAATGTACGATGAGGCGAAACGTTTTGCTGAAGCCCTTGTCATGGCATATTTCCGTTCTAAGAGTGCGGATACACGCATTGTCCGTATATTCAACACTTTTGGTCCTCGCATGAGGTTGGATGATGGGCGGGTTGTTCCGAGTTTCATTTTTCAAGCACTTCAAAACAAACCTTTATCCATCTATGGTGACGGGCTGCAAACGCGTTCCTTTTGCTATGTAGATGATCAGGTGGAAGGAATTTATCGCCTGCTTCTTTCTTCTGAACATATGCCCATTAATATTGGAAATCCCAGCGAGACTTCCATTCTTGAATTTGCTCAGATTATTAACCAGCTCACAGGGAACACTGCTGGAGTTGAATATTCTCCCCACAGCCGGACTGACAATGATCCCCAACATCGCTGTCCTGATATCAGCAGGGCCAGGACACAACTTGGATGGGAAGCGAAAATCGATCTGAAGGAGGGATTGATGCGAACCATTACCTTCTTCAAGGGAAAATTAGGGTTGTGATAATATGACGATGGAGATTCGCTCCAAGGAGTGGTCCCGTTTCACAAAATTTATCACTGTGGGTGTATTTGGTGCCTTGGTGGATTTCGGGATAATGAATATTTTATCGCAGTTATTCAGGATGCCACTCATTATCGCGGGAACAATATCATTCGTATGCGCCATCATTAGCAATTTCTTATGGAACCGCTTTTGGACATATCCCGATTCCCGGTCACGCTCGTTCACCAATCAAATGATTATGTTCTTTATTGTTAACTTGGCAGGTGTAGCCCTTCGCCTCCCCATCCTCCATTTCCTGGAACCTCCCATGCAAAGGTTTATAATTTCGCTGGATTTTAATTTTCCACTTTCTGCAGAAATTCTGGGTAAAAACATCACACTGGCGATTGCAGTTGGCGTGGTGATGTTATGGAATTTCTTCATTAATCGTTATTGGACGTATAATGATATCGATAAGCATCAATGATAAGGACCTATTATGAACACACAACCACAACGCTCCATCATTCCCATTTACACATCGCGCGGCGATGCGGAAGCATTCCTGGTTTACCCCTACCTGCATAACCGTCTGGGTGAATGGATTGGATGGGTTACTGCCGATCGCCAGGTTTATTCAGTGCTTGGAATGTATGTAGGCGATTTGACCGCAGAACCCCGCATCATTCGCAAGCGCATTACCTCCACGCTCAAACCGAGAAAATCTCCACCCGGTCACCCTGCACGGTTGGATGTTCCTGCCACGATCCCACTCGCCCCATTAATGGGCGATCTTCGATTTGGAGTCACCGATATCTTGCTGGAAGAACCCGAACGGTTGCATACTGTGGATATGGGTGATTTAAAACAGGACTTGGATTAGCAAGGCATGGAACAACACACCCACAGTCCCAAATCCGTGCGTGCGTCACGGATTCAATTATCTCAAATGATGATGCCCGAACACGCGAATATTTATGGGAATGTGCATGGCGGCTGGATCATGAAGCTGGTAGACGAAGCTGGGGCACTTGCCTCCACCCGCCACGCTGCCCATCGAACCGTAACAGTAGCCATCGACCAGATGATTTTTCGCCACCCCATTCATATTGGCGACCTGGTGATTTTAAATGCTGAAGTTACATATGCCGGGAAAACCTCAATGGAAGTCGAGGTTAATGTTATTGCCGAAAACCCCATATCTGGAGAACAAACACACACGAATGCAGCCTATCTCGTATATGTTGCATTGGACGATAATGGCAAGCCCACCCAGATCCCACCGCTTATGGTGGAGACACCAGAAGAACAGGTTCGCATGGATGAGGCTGTGAAACGTCAACAACGACGATTGGCGCAAAAACCCTGATCACTAATAATTCCTGAAATTTATAATATTTTTGTGTACCTCATTCTCCAAATTTCCCAAAATACATCAATGATCTCAACTCAAGATCCTTCCGAATTATCTGAACCAAAAGAACGTGTTGCACACCCATTTCGAACTTTGCGTGAATTGGTGGACTTCGTATCAGGAAAAAGCCTGCCCGCTTTGGAACCTGAAGAAGGACCTCGTTCTGAAGCCCTGCCCTTCCCTTTCCTGGCAATTGTCGGTCAGAAGGAAATGAAGCTGGCATTATTGCTTGGGTTAATTAACCCCTCGGTTGGCGGGATCCTGCTGGTCGGTCCACGGGGAACCGCCAAGACCACTGCCGTTCGTTCCTTGTTGGATATCCTTCCCAAAGTTGAACGCAGTTTGTGCTACAACGGCTGTTTACCTGAAGATGTTGAAACGAGCGGGATTGATGCAGTCTGCCCCGATTGCGCAAAAAAATATGCCGAGGGTCAACCCCTTTCTGCATTGGATCGCGTTCGTTTGATTGAACTTCCGCTTAATTCGCGGTTGGAAGATGTTGTCGGAGGGATTGACGAGCGACTCACTGTAAGCAATGAACGACTGCGTGTAAAAAGAGGGATTTTGGCCCAGGCGGACCGAAACCTTTTGTACATCGACGAAATCAATTTACTCTCCGATGACATCGTAAACTCAATTCTAGACGCAGCAGCTCAGGGTTCCTTCACGGTACGGCGCGGCCCCGTCTCTGCGACCTACCATGCCCGTTTCGTACTGGTGGGGTCGATGAATCCTGAGGAAGGTCGTTTGCGACCCCAAATCCTGGACCGTTTCGGTCTGCGCGTGGTTGTGCGAGGTTTGAGTATTCCCACTGAGAGATTGGAGGCCTACCGTCGGGTGAAATCATATCTTGCAAATCCACGGGCAATGTCCATGGCCTTTGGGGAGGAGACAATGGCTGCCACTGAGGAAATCCAATCGGCAAGGGCTATATTGCCAAAGGTGGTCTTGCCCGATAAAGTCGCGAAACCGGCGATTAAACTTGTGCAAAAGATGGGCATAGATAGTCTTCGTGCAGAAATTTCCTGGTTTGAAGCTGCCCGGGCTTATGCCGCGGCTGACAATCGTCTCAAGGTGATCCCCGAGGATTTGCATGCGGTGGCATCGATGACATTACGGTTGAGACGCTCCACCTTTATGGCTGATTATTTTATTGATCAAGAAGAGGAAGAAGTTGAAATGAATTCCTTGCTGAAAAGCATGCATGGAAGAAAATGAATTTCTCCACTTCAATTTTTCTGGTATAATCCTGTCCGCTTGACTGGTCCCACCTGCGGCTATACCTGCCGGTGAGGAGACCTGCTCAAAATCAACCAAGAGGAAAAGCAAACGTCATGCCACTTAAAAAGGAAGATAAAAACAAGGTAATATCGGATTACCACCGGCACGAGAGCGATACCGGGTCACCAGAAGTACAGGTGGCCATTCTTACCACCCGCATCATTCAACTGACCGGACACTTGCGAACGCACAAGCACGATGAGGCCAGCCGCCGTGGACTGCTTCAGATGGTTGGTCAACGACGCCGACTGCTGGCGTACTTGCGAAAAAGTGATTATCAACGATACCTGGCGCTCACAGAGCAACTAAAATTACGCCGAAAATAGTAATTGGTTCGTCAGAGTAGATGGGCCTTTACCCATCTACTTTTTTTATTCCCTCACCCTAAATCTCTAATATTCAGGGGATAGGATGAAGGACATTACACCGCTCATCAGGAATTGAAACATGCTGGCAAAACCCCATGTTTTGAGGGGATTGCCGTCATTTTTCAGTCCCTGATCAGGCGGGATAAGGAGATTTTTTATGAAACCCGAAGTAAAACGCTATACCACAAAAGTGGGAAACCGAATCATTTCCATTGAAACCGGCAGGCTCGCTGCCCAAGCTGGGGGTGCTGTAACTGTTCACTTGGATGATTCTATTATTTTTGCCGCGGCCACCATGGGGGGCGTCCGAGCCGGGATTGATTTTTTCCCGCTTAGCGTTGAGTACGAAGAGCGCATGTATGCAGGCGGTAAAATTCCAGGCTCTTTCTTCCGGCGGGAAGGTCGTCCATCCACGGATGCCATTTTAACAGCAAGACTCACTGACCGTCCCTTGCGCCCCCTGTTCCCAGAGGGTATGCGTAACGAAGTCCAGATAATCATGTATTCGCTGTCAGCTGACGCGGAGAATCCCCTGGATGTGCTGGCGATCAATGCCGCCTCTGCGGCTGTCATGATCTCGGATATCCCTTGGAATGGACCCGTCGGCGCGGTACGCATCGGTAGAGTGGATGGCGATTTTGTGGTCAATCCCACTTTCTCCGAAATGGAAAAGTCGGACCTCGATTTGCGCATTGCAGGATCCCGGGATGCCATCCTGATGGTCGAAGCCGGATCAGACGAAATTCCAGAAGAAGTAATGGTTTCTGCGTTGAAATTTGGCCATCAATCCATTCAACCAATTATCGACTTGCAAATCCAGATGCGAGATGAGGTGGGAAAACCAAAACGTGAAGTATCGTTCTCCCTGCCTGATAAGTCTCTTCAAGAAAAAGTGTTCTCACGGGTTAGTGCCCGGATAAACACCCTGCTGGATCAACCCTTGATGAAGGCAGAATTCTACGCTGGTATGGATTCCATCTTGCAAGACTTGGTTGCTGAATTAATCCCAACCGAGGATGTAAAAGTAAAGGTGGCAGATGAAGTTGATGTGGAAACCCTGCCCGAGTTCACCATTCCAGGCACCCCCAGTTTGGAGGCTATTAAGGAAGCCTTTGCTGACGCCGAAAAAAGGATTGTCCGTGGGCGTATCCTGGATCAGGGAAAACGCCCGGACGGACGCACTCCCATCGAGATTCGTCCCATAACTTGCGAAGTTGGTTTCAGTCCACGGGCTCATGGTTCAGGATTATTCACCCGGGGGGAAACCCAGGTATTAACCCTGGCAACTCTTGGGACTTTATCAGAATCCCAGGAATTGGACACTCTTACTCCGGTCGATACAAAGCGATATATGCATCACTATAATTTTCCACCTTTCTCAACGGGAGAAACGAAAATGCTTCGGGGACAGTCGCGCAGGGAAATCGGTCATGGTGCTCTGGCAGAACGTGCCCTTCTGCCTGTCATCCCGGCAGAAGAATCTTTCCCATATGCTTTGCGACTGGTCTCTGAGGTTTTGGCCTCCAACGGCTCTTCTTCGATGGCCTCAGTGTGTGGATCAACCCTGGCATTAATGGATACCGGTGTTCCTATTAAGGCTCCCGTGGCAGGAGTGGCAATGGGCTTGGTCCTGGAAGGTGAGAAGTATGTCATCCTTACCGACATCCAAGGTACTGAAGATCATCTTGGGGATATGGATTTTAAAGTCGCCGGTACTGCGGAAGGAATCACTGCACTCCAAATGGATATAAAAATTTCCGGATTGAGCACCGAAATAATGAAACAGGCCCTCGAGCAGGCTCGGCTTGCACGCTTATTTATCCTTGGGAAGATTTTGGAAGTTATTCCTGCTCCACGCCCTGAATTAAAACCTCATGCCCCTAGAATTACCACGGTCAAAATTCCGTCTGATAAAATTGGGGCGATCATCGGCCCGGGAGGTAAAAACATCAGGTCATTGCAGGAAGAGACCGGAACCAAGATCGACATCCAGGAAGACGGCACGATCTACATTGCTTCCACAAACAGCGAGGGTGCCAAAATTGCCCGCGAGCGAATTGAGGCCATCACTGAGACGCCTCAACTGGGTCGCATTTACACCGGCAAGGTTGTCCGAGTCGCTGACTTTGGCGCTTTTGTGGAAATCCTGCCTGGTACAGACGGCATGGTTCATATTTCTCAACTGGATAGCGAGCGGGTCGAAAAGGTCGAGGACGTGGTCAAGATGGGTGATGAGATCAGTGTCATGGTAACCGGAATTGACCCAATGGGTAAAATCCGCCTTTCCCGCCAAGCTGTGCTCGAAGGCTGGACAGTGGAGGAAGCACAGGAGCGAGATTCACATAAGAGTGGATCCGGACGCCCAGGAGGTGGGAGACCAAGCGGAGGCAGGCGTCCCGGTGGCAGGACCGACGATCGCCGACCCCCCAGACGATAATCTCCTTAGGGGCGACAAATACTTGTCGCCCCTATTTTATTTCCATGATCAACCGTATCCGAAGCACTATAACCGAATATCCTCCCCAATTCTGGTTGATGGCCATCGGGCTGTTCATCAGTTCCATTGGGGCATCCATGATCTGGCCATTTCTCATGATTTATGTAAGTGAGAAGCTCAGTCTGTCGCTAAGTACTGCCTCGAGCTTAATCACCATCAACGCAGTTTTCGGGTTGTTTGCTTCCTTCATAGCAGGTGCCGTTTCAGATAAACTCGGTCGAAAATGGGTGATGGTTATCAGCCTTGTTGTGAATGGCATCAGCTACTTGTTCATGAGCCGGGCTCATTCTTATATCGGATTTGCTCTGATCATGGTGTTCATGGGCGCCTCAAATCCCTTGTATCAAGTTGGATCGGATGCCATGCTTGCTGACATGATTGCCCCCGATAAACGGGTCAGGGCGTATGCCATCATCCGCATGATGAATAATGCTGGAATTGCGATCGGTCCAGCGTTGGGAGGTTTTATTGCCGCCAAATCATATGCTTTTACATTTCTTGGCGCTGCGCTTGGGATGATCATATATAGTCTTATGCTTGTCCTTCGCGCCCGGGAAACATTGAACACATCCTATCACCATGTTACCGAAACCTGGATTGAGTCACTGGGAGGTTATAACCGGGTTTTCAAAGACCATCCCTATATTGTTTTTTCACTTCTTATTGGGATCGGCCTGATTGCACCGTCCATGTTATGGACATTGTTGTCAGTTTACGCCAAGCAAAATTATGGGATCCCAGAAAACCTTTTTGGATGGCTGCCAACAACCAATGCTTTAATGTGTGTGTTTGTCCAATTCCCCGTAACTCAAATGTATCGAAAATATCAGCCAATGCCGATTATCACAATAGGTATGTTGATTTACGCACTCGGAGTGGGAAGTGCAGCATTGATGACTAATTTTTGGGGATTCTGGGCGAGCATGGTCTTGATGACTTTCGGCGAACTTACCCTTGTCCCTACTGTAAGCAAGTATATTGCAGACCTGGCTCCCGTTGATATGCGCGGTCGCTATATGAGTTTCTATTGGTTCGCCTGGGGTATAGCCCGAGGTGCTGCCCCGCTAATCGGTGGATTCCTGAACGATAAAATCAACCCACGCTCAATTTGGGTTGGGGGTCTTTCACTTGGATTATTAAGTACACTTGGTTTATTCTTCCTATCAACTCGTAAACCGACCTATCAATCTGCATCTTAATTTCAATTAATAACGTCACCTTTAATTTCACCTGGCAAGTTTTTCTTCCAACTTTAATTT
>DBFP01000007.1 GCA_002294405.1 Anaerolineales bacterium UBA877
AGAACTTCCTCAAGGGAATTTAGTTCCATGTCTCCGGTCACATAGGGATCCGTGGTTATTACTTCCTTTGCCTTGAACAGCATCACTTTTTTCATCTTGTAACTCAGGGATGATCGGGTGTCGTCATTATCAGGTTTGAAAGCCATCCCCAGCAAACCGACGGTCATATTGCACAGATCATATTTCTTTGACAACTTTTCTTCGATGAACAATATTAATCCTTCATTCACGTTCATCGCCGCCTGACCGAGAAAAAAGTTGTTGTTGGCGTAAGCATTTAATTGTATCGTGTCCTTTAATAGGCATGGACCGGCCGCGAACCCGGCGGTTGACAGCCCATCCAACCGGGGGTAATTGAATTTTACGCCTTTCATCACCCGCTCATAGTCCACACCCGCGCTGGTTGTGATCATATAGAATTGGTTCGCGATGGCAAAGGTGATGTAGCGGTACGCGTTTGAGAATAACTTTGCGAATTCCGCTTCCATGGTTGACAGGGGCACGATTTCCACGTTGATGGCTTTAAAAAAATCGGTCGCCGCTTTTTCCGCTTCCGGGGAGGTCCCGCTGATGATTTGGGGCAGGGTTAGGATCTCCTCGAGCCCCTTCCCTTGCACCAGGCGTTCCGGGCAAAAAGCAAGCAGCATGGGTTTATTTTTGGATTTCAGCCATCCATCCAACCTGTCTGTGGTCCCGGGATACAGCGTGGATCTTAAAATCAGGAGCTGCCCCGGTTTAAAATAGGGCAAAAAGTATTTGAAGGAATTTTGGATGCCGCTGAACACGGGGTTTAAAAACTCATCCACGGGTGTGCCAATGGTTATCACGATCGTTTTCGATTGACCGATGGTTTCAACGTTACTGGATAATGTTAAATTTCCCCTGGATAGGATCTCCTTCAACAATGGTTCTGCCCCTTCTTCCATGAAAGGTATCCTCCCCTGCTTGATTTCATCCAGGGCGCCTCGGTTGATATCATATATGAGCACCTTGAGACCTTGCCGGGCGAACACCAATGCAAAGGGCAGGCCTATGTGTCCTGCCCCACCCACCACGCATAGATCGTATTTAAACTGCGTCATAAAATCTCCTTGATATCCCAATTGTACGTTTCTCCCTGTTTACCACCCCAGCCATCCTGCACTCTTTCATTGGGAGTTATCAAATAATTGATCTTTGAATTTAGCCTTGAACTTACAACTAACCAAGTTTTTCATACATTTCAATTCTAAAAGAATGTATTGCCCAACAATAGGAGGTGAGTTTGGTGACTTCCACATGATATCAATTGTACACTTAAAACATTCTTCGATCTAAAACAATATACGAAATGATAATAAAGATATAATTTGCGGAATGACAGCTCTGGTTAAAAACAGCATGATTTTTAAATACACTTATTTTCTATGTCGTGAGTGACAAGAGAGTTCCGAAATAAGTACTCAGGGGTTCACTGAGCCAGGATTCTTTTGGGATATTATTTTTAATACTGACTAGATCCAAAATGCGCATATTGCTGTCATGCGGAGGTAATCATGAAAAATACAAACGCGGTGAATAAAACGACAGTTGAAAATACTTTAATGAAGTTGGAAAACCAGATAACTGTTCATATTGGAATATTTATCCGGGAGAATTGGACTGTGCTTGTTGCATTTGCCGTAGTGATCATTTGTGCCTATGGTTTTGAATTATTCAATTTCAATTTAACAATAGACGAAGAAAATCCAATGTTCCTATCACCTTCTTTGTGGTATGTTTCTATTGGACGATGGGGTGCATATGTCTTAAATTATTTGCTATTGCCCAACTCAACGATTCCCTTTGTTCCTCTATTTTTGGGCTTGGTATTTCAAGCCGCGGCTGCAATGCTATTGCTGTCCAGTTTGGGTTCTTTCTCAAATATTGAAAAAATAATCTTTGGTTGTATTTTGTTGACATTTCCTACAACAGCCTATATGGGTAGCTTTTCGCTGGTGAATTACACTATCGGGTTTGGTTACTTTTGTATAGGATTAAGTTTATATGTATTTGTCAAGGTGCCCAAACACTATCAGTATTTTTCCATACTCCCAGCAGCATTTGCAATTGCAATTTATCAGGGGCTCATTCCTACCCTAATTTCAGTTTATTTAGTCTATCTGGTATTTTTCACAATCAAAACAGGGCGGAGTAAGTGGAGAATTATTTTAAACATTTCTGTTATTTTAATCCTATCTTTCTCTCTTTATTTTGTAGTCGATATATTTATGAAGTGGATATTAAATGCCCCGGCTTCAGGCTATTCAGAATCCTTTTTAATGCCGGGGGCATTAATCCATGATTTCCGGAATGTTATGAAGCGTCTTATATCCCTGATAGTTGGTATCTATTCTGGCGCTCAGTCGATTTATGCAGATAAAATTAGTACACTTCCATATCTAATCCTTCTCTCCTTATTGGGAAGTTGGTATATTATTTTTAAATCTGAGTCTTCAAAAATAACTAAAATTGCTCTTGCCTTCGCTATCCCGCTTGTTCTCTTTATCCCCTTTATGCTGGGTCTGGTAACCAATGGAGCCATTCCTTTGCGATCTTTGCAAGACGTGCCCGTGGTGGTTCCATGTGTAATTACGCTTGCAATAAAGGACAATAAAAAGATTTCTCAATATGTCATTGGCTTATTGGCTTTTATGGTTATTTTTCAGTCTGTCGTTTCGAACAACCATTTGTTCCTCTCATCAAATTTGACACTTCAAGCAGATAAATTACTTGCCTCCAGGATAATTAATCGAATTGATCAAATTAGGGGGACTGCCACTGACCCAATAAACTTTCTTGAAGTAGTCGGTTCTCCCAATACCGTTTATCCTCAAGTAATTCACAGGTCTGAAACCATTGGAGGCAGCTTTTTTGAATGGGATCAGGGAAATGCGCAGAGAGTAACTTTATTTCTTTCTTTCATTGGATTCACTGGTCTATCTCCCTCTGGCAGACGTGGTGAAATTGTTGCCGTTGCCGAGGCCATGCCTGAATGGCCTGCAGCTGGCAGCGTAAGTGCCTATAAAGATACAATTATTCTAAAATTCGGGCCGTATAACGCTTACCAAAAATATACAATTTGTTATTATGAAGTTTATCGGGAAACTGTACCTCAAGGTTTTTGCCCTTAGTAACATCCCGGTTGACCATCTGTTTTTTCACCAGGTACCAGACACCCGCTCGGCAATCAGGCAGGGATTGGGATCCTCTTTATGATTTTTGTTTTTCAACAGGGATCACTTTGTCGGCAATAATCCGCAGACCAATGACACCCGCTCCCGCCGCGATCGCAGCAGCCCTCGCCGCATTTGGGTAATAGGGGATGACATTGTACGCCCACAGCGCAAAGGGGAGGAAGAACAGGATCATGACTACCAGGAAGTCACCAATATAGTAGAAGAGCCATCGCTTGGATTTGGTTCCCGCATTGAACAGGGCGTTGGCGGTCAGGCCGAGCATGAGCAGGAGCAGACCCACCAGTGCCATGACCAGATATTGAGACAGGTAGGGCGAGGCTAATGTAGGCGCTGGGGGCACGATGATCATGCATGCCGCTATGCCGGCCAATCCCAGGATCAGCAACGCCGTCTTCCCCTTGCCCGGTTTCAATTTCGTGTCGAGCCAGGTGACTCCTATCCCCCCAGCGGAAATCGCCAGCATCCATTCCCCGTAAAGCAGATTGAACAACAGCTCGCTTTTGCTGAAGTTGTTCTTTTGAAATTCCCCGATCGTGATCCAACTGTAATTGGGCGCCGTTCCGGCAGTCCGTTTTAAAATGCCCTCCAACCCCATGGCGAAGAACACCTCCCCGGTTTGCGGATCCACTGCCGCACTGTATGGCGGCAGTGCCGTGGCATTATAGGCATGCTTGCTGCTGATGAAATACAACTTCTCTGCTTCGGAAGGAAGAGTCCACTGATAGTCTGCCTGCCAGGTATTGCCCTCGTCGGAGGAGCGTTCTATCAAGCCCGGATTGAACCTGTACTGGGTTTTTTCATCGGTCGGGTCCAGTTGTATTTCTCCGTACTTGGGAGAAAAAATTGCCTCCGAGCATTTAACCTTGCTGTTTTGCCATGTCAACCCGCCGTCATTGCTCTGGAAATTGTAACTGGAAAAATAGGTGTTGCAGGCCAGGATGGTGTTCCCGGAAAATTCGATCGAGGTGACCCCGAGGTTGGGCGCAGCCGAATCTGCCGCGGTGACCAGCGCAAGGACGGCAAATAATCCAACCCCCGCAAGCCTCCCGGGTCTGAGGCCGGCTCGAGGGCGGTACCAGTTCCAGGCTGTTAAGGGGATTGCCAGCAGCGCCAGCAGGTCGCTTCCATCCTGCACGACCGACACGGGCCTCCCGATTAGGGACGCCAGACCGGAGACCAGCAGCGCGTTGATCGGGGTTGCCTTGACCAGTCCGAATATCAGCCCGGTGCCAAGGATCGAAAGCGGGAAGGCAGCCTGCCGTAGGCGCTGCGGTAGCAGCCATGCAGCGAGCGCCGTAAATCCCAATGGGGCTGCGAAGATCCATGCAAAATCCCCCAGTTTGCCCGTGAACCAGTTCGGCGTGATATGTTGAAGCACAAATGTGTTCAGCGCATAAAGCGCGATCGCCGCAACAGTGAGCGGATGTACCAGCAGGCTCATTGCCTTGTCAAAAACCGGATTTTCTTTCATGGCGTCCCTCCAGGTTCAGGTGGGGAAAAAGCCCCCGCTTTTATTATATGGATTTTATTCTCCGGATTCAACAGGGAAATTTGGTGCCGGCATGGATTCATGTGATCCATCATCCCTGGTGTGTGCCCGTTGAATCAAGGGCCGATCTGCCATTTATGTTATTTATATGACGAATGGCAAGTTAATATGTTCCATTTGAGAACTCCGGAAAGATTAAATTGGAATAAGGTGATTATTCATAATCTTGACTAATTTCATCTTATTAGTTTATAATGGTGCCTGTTAGAGAAGGAAGAGCACCTGCATACCCATCATTCTGTGATGCCGATTGTTCGGATGCTCCCCACCCTCCTGGCAAAGGAGAAAACCTTATGTTGGCAGAAAAAAGAATCACCTCATGGCCGGACCCCACCCGGGTGGCCTCCGACGTTTACAAGCTGATCCTGGAAAATGAACGCGTCCGCGTGTTTGATGTGCGCTTCAAACCCGGTCAGAAGGCCGTCATGCACACGCATCCCGCCCATGTCGTCTATGTCCTTGACGATTACACCTTAAACCTCGAAATCCCGGAACGGGAAGCCCAGGAAATTCCATTAAAAGCCGGACAGACCATTTACATGGAAGCCGGACCGCACGCCGCACAGAACATCGGGAAGACCGAAGGTCATGCCCTGGTGATCGAATTAAAAGAGCCTCAGAAGAAGCCTGATCGGCATTCTTCCTCCGGGATGATTTGAGACAGGAATGTGACCGGAATTACCGGGACCAGATTAATGAAACGCTATCTTGTCGAATCCGTGCATGAAGCCAAGGACTGTGACCACATATTGGAACTTTTCATGTTCCACGGGCATATCCTTAATTTCGATTGGGGTTGCGAATCAGGGGTGCATTCCGGTTGGGCCCAGGTCGATGCAGAGAATGAGACCGAGGCGCTCCTGTCAGTTCCCCCACAATTGCGTTCCAAATCGCGTGCCGTCCGGTTGAACAAGTTCACCCCCGAAATGATCCAGACTCTTCATAAATAATTCGATGGGGTGGGACGTTCTAGATTTTAGTTTAAGCCGCCGTCGTCCACTGGTGATGATGGCGGTCTGTTTATTCTTGAAAGTTGGCATTCCTTCACTGCGCGGATCCTGCCAACTCTCGCAGTCAATAAAATAAAAAAGGTGAAAATATGGAATACCGCGAACTGGGACGCACTGGCTGGAAGATTTCCACAGTCAGCCTGGGCACATGGGCCATGGGCAGCCTGTGGGGCACAGTGGATAAACGCGAGTCGCTTGCCGCTCTTAACCGCGCCCTGGACCTGGGTGTGAATTTCTTTGACACCGCCGATGCTTACGGCAGCGAACCCCTGCTGGGGCAGCTGCGCCGGCAAAGGCATGAGCCCTTTTACATTGCCACCAAGATGGGCATGGGCGTAAATCCCGACCCGCATGGATACACCCGGCGCAACCTGTCCGCCTTTGTCGAGGGCAGCCTGCGCAGCCTTGACACCGAGACCATCGACCTGATGCAGTTGCATTGTCCGCCCATCGAGGTCTACAACTCCGAGACGTTCGGCATCCTCGACGACCTGGTGAAGCAGGGCAAGCTCCGGCATTATGGCGTCAGCGTTGAACGCATCGATGAGGCCATGGCGGCGGTCCAGTTTCCCGGCGTACAGTCGGTCATGATCATCTTCAACATGTTCCGCCAGCGCCCCATTGAAGATTTCTTCCCCGAGGCCTGGCGCCGCAAGGTCGGCATCCTTGCCCGAGTGCCCATGGCTTCCGGCCTGCTCACCGGCAAAATGACGGCCTCCACCACATTCGCCCGCGACGATCACCGCTCATTCAACCGCACCGGTGCCGCGTTTGATAAGGGCGAGACCTTTTCAGGGGTGGATTTTAACCAGGGGCTGAAAGCCGTTGAGGAGCTGCGCCCCCTGGTGCCTGCCGGTTGGACCATGGCTCAACTGGCACTGCGCTGGATCCTGATGTTTGATGCCGTGACCTGTGCTGTTCCCGGCGCTAAGCGTCCCGCCCAGGTTGAAGAAACTCTCCAGTCTGCCAGCCTGCCTCCCCTCTCGGAAACCACCATGTCGCGCCTCCGCGGGATCTATGATCAGTATATCCGTCCCGATGTGCATCATTTATGGTGATGCTCTAGTTGATACCAACCATAACTTCCTCCCCAAATCCCGTGGATTTGGGGAGGTTTTTGGTAGGGCTTATTGTCTAAAAACTTATAAATTTGGGGGGTTGGGGTGCGACTTCTTTCTTTACTTCCCCTCGCTACAATTTTTCGATCTTCGCCAGGATTTCCTGGCACTTTGCCAGGGCAGTCCCGTCATCATTTGAGAGCCACCAGCTGGGATCACCCTTTGATTTAATTCCCACCTTTACCCTGGCATGCGGAAACTCTTTTTTAAGCTTGACCTTGAGCAGGTCAATGTATTTTCGTCCCATGCCCTTGTCAAAGTCGAACCGTTCGGATAACTGCTCCACGCTCAGGTCCACGCGGATTTCGCGCGGCTCCCCGAATTTACCCCCCGGAAGGAAGGTGGGTTTGTCGTTCTTGTCCATGGAACTCCTTGCCGGTCTTTGCTGGTTTCGATTGCATCCCTGCAACAGGAATCATGGTCATTGTACTTCACATGGGTAAAATGCCTCTTCAGCTTTCATCTACTGGGCTGCTTAATTTCATTCATATCCACGTCTGCCACCGTTCCAAACATTTTATTAACTTGTATAATACAGGCGTAATAACTGTCTCCAACCTGCCGCCGACCATGGATGATCCATCACCTGCAGGTCCTTCCAAAGGAGTCACCATGAAAACAAGGTTCATGCTCCTGATTGCAGGGTCAGCCCTCACCCTTTCCGTGTTGTCGTGCAATCTGCCTCAACCAAATCCAGGGGGTCAGCAGGGCACACCGCTCACCCCCACATCGGGTTCCCCCGACCAGCAGAGCACCCCGCTCACCTCCATAATGGGTCCCGTGGGTACATGGACACCGTGTTCTTCCGGTCTGTACGGGGGTATCATCAATTCCCTGGCAGCCTCGCCCGATTATCTCAACGATCACACCGTCCTCGCCGCAACGTCCGGCGCCGGGATCTTCAGGTCCTCTGACGGGGGTGGCATTTGGACGGCAGTCAATCAGGGGTTATGGAATAAGCAGATCACCTCCATCGCCTTCTCTCCCGATTTTAAACAAGACCGCACCATTTTCCTCGGGGGTTTGCATATTGGCGTGAACATCTCCACAAACGGCGGTGACTCGTGGCAGGAGGTGAACACGGGTATTAACCTCAAGCACATCTATGCCCTGGTCATCTCCCCGGGGTACAAGGACGATCGCACCCTCTTTGCCGGTACCGCGGGGGATGGAGTTTATAAAACCACGGATGCAGGCACTTCTTGGACCCCCATAAATTCCGGGCTGGACAACCTGAATATTAATGCCCTCGCAATTTCCCCCGCGTTTTCCAGCGATCATACCCTTTTCACACTGAACGGTGTGGGAATATTCCGTTCCATCGATAGCGGCACTTCGTGGCAAAACGTGACCGGCGGACCCGACATGCAGTCTGCCCGTTCACTGGCGGTGTCTCCAAATTTTACCGCTGACCATACCCTTTTTACAGGCACCAGTGGGAAAGGAATATTCATCTCGGCTGACTCCGGTGACACCTGGACCTTCTCCGGGTTGCCCGAAATGTACATCAATGCCCTGCTGGTATCACCGGGATTTGCGAACGACCGCACTGTTTACGCCGGGGAGGGGAGTTCCGGTATTTTTATCTCCGCGGATGGCGGCACCACCTGGAATCCCTCCGGCAGCGGCTTGTCGGAAAATCACCAGATGGTCAGCTTGGCTGCCGCCCCGGGTGGGACGCTCTATGCCGGCTTATATGGCAGTGGGGTCTACAAGTCCACCGACAATGGCGGGTCCTGGGTCAGTGCAAACATCGGGATCACTAATATCGATGTCACCATTGTCCTCTCCTCCCCTGCCTTTAAATCGGACCAGACCCTTTTTGTCGGCACATATCATCAGGGCGTGCTGCGCTCCACCGATGCCGGCATGACATGGCAGGTCACCAGCCCCGGGTTCACCGTCCCCCAGGTGGAAGCCCTGGCAGTATCTCCAGGTTACAAACAGGATTACACCCTCTTTGCCGCCTCCGGGACCAGTGGCATCTATAAATCCACGGATGGCAGTGTCACCTGGCAGGAGATGAATACCGGTCTTACGGAATCGTTTCTGACCTCCATCGCCCTTTCGCCTGCTTTTCCCGCTGACCAAACCCTCTTCGCTGGTTCCTACAACGGCAAGCTCTTCCGCTCCACCGACGGTGGCACAAACTGGGCAGATGTGAACGCCGGTTTCCCAGGTGGGGTCATCCTGCCCCTGGCATTTTCGCCAGATTTCAAGCATGACCACACGGTCTTTGCAGGCAATTATAAAGGGGGGGTCTATATTTCTACGGATGGTGGCACCGCCTGGCATGAGACCAATACCGGTCTGCCCGGTCTGGCTGCCTACTCGATCGTTCTCTCCCCCAATTTCACCAGCGATCACACGGTTTTTGCAGGTGTTGACGACCAGGGAGTGTTCAAATCGACGGACGGCGGCAGTTCCTGGGCTTCAGCCAATTCTGATATCCCCGGCGCATACTACCGGATCCTGGCCCTCTCTCCCGGCTTTGCAGACGATAATACGATTTACGCCGCTTTTTCGGATGTCTATCAATCCTTTGACCGGGGCGGAAGCTGGTCCGCCCTGGGGACCATGCTGTGGAACCGGTATGTGACCTACCTGGAAATTCCCCCCGGCGGGAAGTACCTTTATGCCGCCACTGACGGCGAAGGGATATTTTGCCTGCGGGTGAATTAAGGATCGTGCCGGACCCGCTGCCTGTCATCGGATTGCCACGCATCCCAAGACCTCTGGATGCTTGCCCGATTGTGACCGGGTTCACCCGGGCAGGCTGGGTTGGTTGAAAGGATTATTGGTGTATGTACAAACGATCGGATTGGATCGAACTGGGATTTCTGCTCCTGGCTTTCGTCCTGCTTTACTTCGGGACCCGTTTTAATCTTCCCATCCTGTCCAGCCTGGGTTCAGCCAGCGTTGGGGCGTTCGCCCTGGTTGCAGGCATCCAGGCCATTCGCACCGGGCGCTTGGGGTTTGAGACGCACCAGAAGAACTTCGGGCGGATTACCATGTATACCGGGTTCTCTGCCCGGCTGTACGGGGGGCTCTTCATTGCCTTTGCCCTGCTGGTCTTCGTCCTGACCGGTGCAGCCTTGTTCCAGCCGGGCGGCGCGGGTGCTTTTTGGGCCGCCATCCTGTCCAAGACATGGGGCTGGGGTCTTATCCTTGTCTGCATCGGGCTTGTGGAGGTTGCTTCGGGGGTAATCGATCTCGTTTCTGGAAGCGCGGGCTACTACAAGGGACTGGCGGATGAAGTTCAGCGTATCAGCGGATTCGTTCCCCTCCTTTTCGGGTTGGGGCTGCTCTCGGTCGGCACCCTGCTGATCGTCCTGCCCGCCCAATCCCTGAACCTTGTGAAAGGAGTCCTGGCGTATTTTGTACGCTGGCTCTCGCGTTAGGTTGCGTTCCTTTCACCCAGGGATTGGATGATTCATTTAGGCGGGTCGAAATAGTTCGTTCCATCCGAGATACCTCTCCAAATGGGAGAACCCCGGGCTGACTTTTTATTCGTCCTGAAATGGATATCCTACCCCTGGAAAGCATGTTATGTTAATATTTGCGATCAATGAGTGGAAAAAAGGAAAATCATGAGCACCTGTCAATGCCAGGGAATAGAAACCAGGTTCGATCGGAAACATGTTGCCGGGAGGCTCAAGGAATATCGCAGGAACGGTCCCAAGGAGACTACCCGGCAGTTGATCGCTGCACTGCAGGCTGAGGGCTTCGCCGGGATGACGCTCCTTGACATCGGCGGAGGAGTGGGGGATATCCAGCACGAAATGCTCCGCCAGGGTCTCAGCCATGCCACCGATTGCGAAGCCTCGACCGCCTACCTTGAGGCCTGCCGGCAGGAAGCGGAACGCCTCGGGCACCCCACCCAGATCAGTCACCTGCAGGGCAATTTCGTCGAGCTGGCAGAGGACATTCCCCCCGCAGACATTGTGACCCTCGACCGGGTCCTGTGCTGTTTCAACGACATGTACAGCCTGGTCAACCTGTCGGCTCAAAAGGCGAAAAGATTCTACGGGATCGTTTATCCCATTGACAGGTGGTGGACCAGGTTGGGATTGTTGTTAACCTACAATTTTCTCAACTGGCTGCAGCGCAACCCGATGCGCATGTTCGTGCATCCCACCGAGGCTGTGGAGGCTGTCATTAAAAGTAATGGGTTGACCCGCTGTTTTTTTCGCGAGATGGGGATCTGGCAGGTTGTGGTTTATTCCCGTTAATAAAAACCAGGGGATGGATAGCTTGCCCACCTGTTGCCAGGGTCGCAGTTCGGCTTCGCTAAAGGGAAGACGAAGTCAATACGCGATTGACCAGGTCAAGTCGTTCCAGGGGGATATCCCAAAGATCCCATGAGATCGCTAATCCGGCTGTCCCTGCGCGCCGCGCGGCTTCCAGGTCGGAAGTGATTTGTTCATCGTCCAGCGCGGTGACGCCTTCGATCTGCACCAGTTCAATTCCTGCGAGGAGCGGAACTCGACAAGCCTGTACACCCCGCCGCAGTTCCTTTTCCAG
>DBFP01000042.1 GCA_002294405.1 Anaerolineales bacterium UBA877
GTCAAGGTTGGATCAACCTGGGGATCATTATTATTGCCGGTATTTCAGGTTCCCTGTTCGATTCCCTCCTTGGATCAACTGTCCAGGCAATTTATCGCTGCCCGCACTGCGATAAAGAAACTGAGAAGCATCCATTGCACGGCTGCGGCACAGAAACCGTGCAGATCCGTGGCTGGAGTTGGCTGAATAATGACAAGGTCAATCTCGGATGTGCGTTAATGGGGGCATTGATTGGATTAATATTATAAGGGAAGACCAAGGCAAGCGATATTACTTCTGCGAGTTGATTTTCAGAGGGTGCAGATAATTTATTTTGGTAATAGATTTCACTTCTGGTGATTTGATAATTCCATACATCCAGATATATCATTTCCTCTTGNNTCGACCCCAACGCAGAGAAGATTATATAAATGATTAAAAATGTGAATTGGAGATCAGGTTGATTTTCCTTTACCAGGCTGGTTTCTGGTAATAACATTTAATCGACTACAAATCATTCATCCGGGGATTTAAAATACGTTCCAGTGCAAAACCCAGCATGGTGAATGCCAGCCCGGTCAATAATAGGAGACTGATCGGCTCCAACACCCAAAAGCCGGATCCATATGCAGATCCATGCCTGAGAGCATCGTAAATCACTTTCCCCCAGGTTGGGTACAGGGAATTCACGCCAAAAAGCCCCAATGTGGCTTCCAGGAAGACATAGCTGGGAATCAATGTGATCAATTGGGGAATTAATATAGGAGTAATGCTGGGGACGAGGTAGTGAAGAATAATGCGAATGTTGCTGGCGCCTGCTGCTTCGGCTGCTTCAATAAATGGAGCTTCCCTTACCTGGAGAAATACCGCCCGAAAAGATTTAGTCGGACTTCCAAAAACATTCAGAACTGCGATCAAACCCAGAAATGTCCAAATACTCATGTTGAAATAAGCATAGAATATAACTCCAATGGCGATGACCGGCAGGATCATGATCCCTTCAATGATCCTTTGGATAAAATTATCCAACCAGCCACCGTACCAAACTCCCGCTGCTGCGACGATCATGGATAATATAGTTGTGACGGATGACCCAATTAATCCAAGAGCCAAGGCGAATGGCATGCCCCAAAGCAACGGTACCAATAAATCCCGACGCATATAATCAGTTCCGGCCAATCCATACACTTTACCCAAAAGGACAAATTCAGCATCCACATTGGTCCCCTCCTCAAAAGTCATGACGTTTATCCTTAGGATATATCTACCGGTAAGGACGACTGGCTTATCCTTGGTTGGGTCCGAGAACAACAAATAGTAGTCCGGTGTGGCTTGATATCCACCAACGATAAACCACTTCTGCCACTCGGGATACTTTGGGAGAATTTTTCGAAGAGAAGGATCGTCAGAAAGATGATATGGGACTCCTGTAACCGGCGAGAAATTACCGAAGGAGATTTCCCGGTTATCAGGGGTAATCCAGGTTAATGTAACAAAAGGCAATTTTTTATCATATTGATTGATGAAATAAAGTGTAAGATCCTGCGGATAATCATTGTATGGATAATTAATCACGTAATCCAGGGTTATATTACCGATTCCCCCAGGCTTAAAGGCTTGGATGGATTTTTTAGCTGTGCCATTTCTGCTATCCAGAATAATCGTGGAAGGAAGGTGATCACGTCGAAACCAATTAACCCATATGGGTTGTGCCAGTTTGGGGGTATATGATTTTCCAGTCAACAGTTGGGAATACCAAAGACCACCTAGTTTGTAGTATGGATAGGCAACCACGGCATATATCGAACCACCGACTAAAATAAGAATGATCACCAAGCCAAATATTGCAGACGGATATTTCCTTATTTCCCGAAAAGCTGGTTTTATGGGGTTAATAACCCTTTGGATATTTCTAAGGGAACCGGATATGGAAAACTTTCTCTTTTGACGAGATGGCTTGCTCTGAACAAGGTGACTTGCCAAGACCACATTGTTTGGGAGTTGAGCATGGCTCCGTGAACCAAATCGGAATTTTACCGGTTTTTTGCCTTTGACCAAGCGCATCGATTGATCATTACCCCCAACCCTCACGCGTGGATCTACAAATCCATAAACGATATCCAATAGAAAAACTGTGATCCCCAGGATGTAGGCGAAAATCACCACAATCCCGACAACAATGGGCATAATGCCGGTAAACATTCTCTCCCCGAAGAAGTTCGGGAGAGAGAGGATGTATAACCTACCGATGCCCGGCCAGTTAAAAATATATTCAAGAGCGAATGTCATCTGCCAAAAGGTGACCATGAGAAGCGTTAGATTGGTGATCATGTAGGGCAGGGAAGGTTGTAGGATATGCCGTCTTTCAATAATATTTAAAGGTAATCCCTTGGCTTTTGCCAGGTCCACATAATCTTCGTTGGCATAGAGAAGAAAGAGAGATTTCCAGGAATAAACCAATTGAAAAAACAGGCTTAATATGATGGCCAGGACCGGTAAAACCATATGCTTAACGATGGTGGAAAAATGATCCCAGGTGGTTTCAGGCGGGATTGGATCGAACATTCCACTGGGGGGTAGCCAGTGAAATTGCACTGCAAAGATCAACACAAGGATAACCCCCCATACCCAGCTTGGGATGGAAGACAGGGGTGCCAGAGCTGCAAACAATCTTTCAAGCCGGCTGCCATTTACCCGGAATAAATAGAGGGCCAAAGGAATACCGAAAATAAATAGGAACAGGAATGCAGATCCCACCAGCATCAAAGAATGCGGCAGTTCAGAAAGAATAATATCCCTTGCACGATGATTTTGGAACGCAGAACCAGGAACCCCCTGAATCTGAATTGCGTTGCCAATATCCAACTTCAATGCTCTTAAAGTCCATAAAAGGTGGCGGGTAAGAAAAGGGAGATGCAAACCGGCATCTTCCGCAAAATTGAAATACAGCTGGTCAATGATTGCCTGCTGTTCGGATGTTAGCTGGGAATAAATGGATAACCCCGGGGGAAGGTGCCTCTCCACTTCCCCCTCAACTTCCAGCCTTACACTTGCATCTATCTGACCACCACGATTTGCCAATATCACGGTGATAAAAACACCGATGAATATGGTTGTTAAAATGGTGATTACCCTGACAAGTAAATACCGGATTGTTCTCGAAAACAGGTGGGAAGTCTTGGCAATTTTGGTTGAATCATCATTAAATAAAACCCCTGAACTGGTTTGTGTTGGAAATGATTGTGCAGGTGGAGATTCAGGTTGAAGTTTTTTTATCAGGGAAAGGATTTGAGGCAAATCCGGATGGGTATCCAATATTTTAGGATTAAGTTTCACGGCTCGGTGAAGGCAGTAATAGACCTCCTGCAGATCATCGCACATTAATGCACTTAAGACCCAAGCTTCTTCTGTATTTGGGTTCTCACGAAGAATGGTAAATAAGATCCCCCTTGCCTCTTCTTTTTGGTTCAGGCGAATATACGATTTAGCTAGAGAAAGTGCCTGTTCGATGTTCATCACCCTCCCACAGGTGGGTGTTTATAAATTGAGTTATGGGATATTCTTGAGTGATGGATATATTCTTGTTTTTATAAGAACCTGTTCCTATTAAAGTGTCTTTATAACTGAATTCTGATGCAAAAAGACGAGAGTCGGAATTCAGCAAATTCATGTCATGAGTTCGCCAATTAATTATCAGTGATTATCCAGATGTAATTAGTATAGCAAGAAAACTTACTTGAATCAACCAGCCATGAATTCTCTATCCAAGTAAATGTGCCAGTAATATCCGGATTCCAAGGAAAACAAGGATTATTCCCCCGGCAATCTCTGTCCGTTTTCCAAATTTTTCACCGAGTCTGGTGCCCAACTGAAGACCCAACCAGGAAACCAATCCGGTCACAACACCAATGACCGCTGCCGGAGCCCAGATGGTCACCCCGATTACCCCCAGACTTAAACCAATGGCCAATGCATCGATGCTGACCGCGATTGAGAGCAGGACCAATGTCCAGCCCCGCGAAGGATCGATTTTCCTGACTTCATGTCCCGGATGGAAACCAGACCAGATCATGCGTCCACCTACAAAGGCAAGCAAACCAAAAGCGACCCAATGGTCATATGCAGAAATATAAGTTTCAATCGTTGTTCCGGCAATCCACCCCAGTACAGGCATCAGGAACTGGAACAACCCGAAGTGAAATGCAAGGCGGAAGGTCGATCTCGTCCCCAGGGTTTGCTTCTGGGCTCCCGCGGCGAGACAGACAGCGAAGGCATCCATTGCCATGCTTAAAGCGATGAGGAAGACTTCTATGAAATTCATTTGGAATTAAGCTTCCAGATCTTGAAATCTCTCAAGATCGATCCGCCAATAAACTCGCGCAATATCGAATTATCGGGGATCAGCTCCGCGTCCACCGGCAGGAACCATTCCAGGAAGGCCAGCAGGCGTTTGGCCTCGATGAATTCCGGGGTACCGCGCGGGACCTGGCGTAACAGGGGTTCAGCCAGTGGTTGGAGGGCTGATAGCTCGTAGACCAATGCCGAGTTGAACATTACGTCGGCATTTTCCTGGTATGGAAAAATATACAGTTCTTCCCCTCTGCGCACCGATTCCCAGCGGGAGATGGTCTGCTGGGCGGTGTAGCCACGCTCCCGTGCATCCCGTACTATGCGCCGGATAAGCCGGGTATCAGCGGTTGAGACCCGATTATGGCGGTCGAGGTTGAGCTGGGTCAGGGCAGCGCCATAGATGCGGAACGCCCGGCCGGACAATGATGCAGGCAGAAGGCGGGGGTCCAGCCCATGGATGCCCTCCAGGATGATGATTTGGTCGGAGGTCAGTTGGACCGCATCCCCCTGAAC
>DBFP01000022.1 GCA_002294405.1 Anaerolineales bacterium UBA877
GCATACTTTTTTCCTACCACCGGCAACTCACACGCTGCATTCTGATTCGCAATGAAATAAACATAATTTGTTAGAGGACCACCGTGCTAAAAAATGAATTTACTCCCATCAAAGGAATTGATAATATACTAAGCAATTGGTGGATTGTTTTACTATTTACCACATTGGGAGGGGTGACTGGATATTTATTCCACCTCTTTAATCCACCGATCTATGAAGCCACCTCCCATTTGACGATATCGATGTTCTTTGAGAAACGAGAGCTCACGCAGTATGAACAGGATCATGCATTTCTTGCTGCCGGGGCTGTGATTACCTCTTCCGATGTTATTAATTCAGTGAAAAAAATCATGGTGGCAGATGAATTGACATCCGANNTCATTTTCATTGGATGATATTAATTCTAAAATACAAGAATGGTCGAATGAACTGGCAACCGAGCAAGCCCTCAGCCTGGGGATATTACCCATTATGACCATAACCTTATCGCAGACAGCCTCAGTTCCACTGGATCCCGTTCTTTATGGGAGGGCAAGCGTGGTCATGGCTGGAGCATGCATTGGATTTGTCCTTTCCCTGTGGTTAACCGGGAGTCGCAAAGGTCATCGTCGTGATAAAAATCTTCAAACACCTGAGCTGGATATCATTTGATATAGCCTGGGCAGGGGTGATTCTCCTTGCCCCTGTAACCAGCTTGCCGCTGCTCTCCATTCTAGCCGGTGGCAGCCAGGTTGCGCCTGCATCATTTATTCCATTATGTTGGCTGTTGGTTTTTTGGTTTGTTCTTTACATCATTGAGAAAGGCAGTTTACCGCGCGAGACGGTTCCATTTATAGTTTTTATATCTGTGGCGATCACGGCAAGTGCGTTTGGGTTTTTTATCAATATTCCGTCTTTTAAGGGGGTCGGGATTGCCAGGGAAGAAGCCAAGGCCATATTAACCCTCTTGATCGGCGCGTCTTTTTATTTTATTGCCTCAAGTTGGCTTTTAAAAATGCCGGGAAGGTTGGAACCAACCTTAAAAATGATCAATGTAGGCGGGGGGATCATGCTTTTTTGGGCTCTCTGCCAGGGAACAATCATCTATATTTTCCAGGGGAACTATCCAAGATTCTTCCTCCAGTTCCAGGCACTATTTTCCAATCATGGATTTTTCCAAACCCGCATGGTAGGGTTTGCTTATGAACCTTCCTGGCTGGCACAGGGCTTAAATTTGTTTTACCTTCCCTTTTGGCTGGCTGCCTCTTCCACAGGTTACTCCGTCTTCAAATGGCGGGTTTGGAAATTCAGGGTTGAAAATTTCCTGCTGGTTATCGGAGTTTGTGTCTTGTTTCTTTCCTCCCGAGTAGGAACTTTATCCTTCANNGGTTTCGTTGGGATTTTTGTTATGTCGGCGCTATTCCTGCTTAACCTATTATCCCAAATGGATCCACGGCTGGCAGCATTTTTCCAGGTCACGTCACTGGCTCGCTTTAAAGAAGTTACAACCAATATTTTTACTTTATTCAACTATCTGCAGTTTGGTGAAAGATTTGTATTTTGGGTTGCCGGTTGGAACATTTTCAACATGTATCCAATTCTTGGGGTGGGATTGGGCAATGCAGGTTTCTTTTTTCCAAATGCACTCCCTGCATTTGGATGGGTTCTTCCGGAAATCACCAATTATCTATATATTTTCCCCTTCCTGCCTAATATCAAAAGCCTTTGGATCCGCCTATTGGCAGAAACCGGTATTGCAGGGTTTTCCACATTTATCACCTGGTGTTATGTGCTCCTGGGATCCGGGAAATCTTTGCTGCGTAGTAAATTACCGGTGAATAAGACGGTTGGTTGGTTTGGGACTTTCGTTTTAATTGCCTTGATATTCGAGGGATTCAGCACAGATACGTTCGCCCTGCCATATTTCTGGATTTCAATGGGGATATTGAGTGGAGTTGCTGCATATGTTCGATGTTTATAGAAATTGATTGGTGATCAGCCAATTCACACACACCGGAAATCGATCCATATTTGATTATTTTAATTACAACTTATTTATTTTGATCCGATCGGGTGAGAAAAGGGAATTATTGCAACCAAATCATCACCCCCCCCTTCGAACTGATTAATATTCCGAAAAGGGTATTTTTTTCGGGGTTCGTTTAATGTGACAAATAGCATATTGATTCGCGATTGGTTTTACCTTACAATAGTAATTGGGAGCGCTCCCAAATATTCGTATGCCCCTTACCCTCGAAGATATAGCCAATCTCAGTGGTGTATCGCGATCGACTGTGTCGCGGGTGATCAATGATGACATTAACGTCAAAGAGGAAACCCGCCAAAAAGTCTTGCAGGTCATTAAGGGCAGCAATTTTCAACCAAACCTGGCAGCGCGCAGTCTGGCAGCAGGGCGGACAGGGGTAATTGGCTTGGTCATACCTGCCGGTGTCTCAGCGTTATTTATTGATCCCTATTTTCCCCAATTTATTCAAGGTGTAACCACTGCCTGCAATGCACATGACTATTCCGTAATGCTCTGGTTGGCGGAACCAGAATACGAGCGCCGGATGATTAGCCAGATATTGCATAATGGTTTAGTGGACGGGGTGATCGTTTCCTCGGCACTGATCAATGATTCAATCACCAACTCCCTGCACGATAGCCGAATGCCCTTCATCCAGGTTGGTCGTCATCCAACCCTGGATATTAATTACCTCGATGTCGACAATATTCGGGCAAGTCGTGAGGCAACACTTCATCTCTTGCAACTTGGGCGGAAGACAGTGGCTACGATCACTGGACCTCAGGACCAGGTTGCCGGGTTCGATCGTCTCCAAGGCTACAAGCTTGCCTTGCAAGACCGCCACGTGCCATTTCGGGCGGAGCTGGTGGGAGAAGGTGATTTCACAGAATTTGGGGGTTACACATCCATGCTGCGTTTAATTCCGATTAAGCCTGACGCGATTTTCGTTGCCAGTGACATGATGGCGCAGGGTGCAATGCGGGCGATCCACGAAGCGAATTTGCGTATCCCGGATGATGTGGCACTCATCGGATTCGACGATGTTCCTGCCGCTGCGAAAATGGATCCACCATTAACCACCGTCAGGCAGCCTATACGTTCCCTGGGGGGGTTGGCAGTTGATACCCTTATTGACATCATGGCTCATCCGGGGGCAGAAACCCGGCATCTTTTAATCGCCACTGAATTGGTGATCCGCTCGTCATGTGGCACTTTAAATTCCACACCAGAAGGAGGTGAACCAAGCAAGACACCAAATGAACCTTTAACCAAAGACCCCCACAGCTTTACCAATGAGTCGGCAATCCTGCCGACGAAAACCAATTTCTTAAGAAGGAGTGTGAAGAATGCGTAAGTCAATGTTAGTATTGGTTACAATCTTTATGGTTGCAACCATGGTGCTGTCCTCCTGCGGTCCAGCCCCCACAACCGTGGCTCCAAGCAACCCGACTGCAGTGCCACCGAAACCAACAGCGGTCCCCCCGCCGGCTCCGACAGATGATCCAAACGCGCTGCCTCGCAATAAGACCCTGTATTTCAATGGTTTGCAGTGGGGTGCGGTTACTTGTTGGAACCCATACTCCACGAGCTGCAACAATGCGATGGCAATTGGCGAAGGTGACAGTGCGCGCGTTACCATGTTCGAAACTCCGTACCTATTCGACATGCTCGATGGCCAGCAATATCCCCTTCTAGCCGATGGTCCATATGCCTGGAACGCTGCACATACCGAGATCACCTACAAGATCAAAGCCGCTGCTCATTGGAGCGATGGTACCCCGGTAACCGCAGATGATGCAGCCTATACCTGGGCGACCCATATTAAGTATGGAACCAATGCTGGTAATGGCAATAAAGATTACATCGATACGATTACCGCAGTGGATCCTCAGACCGTCCTGGTCAAGGCCAAACTAGGTGCAGACGGCAAAGCAGTCAATCCCTTGGTGGTCTCTGCTTTCCTGAGCTCCAACTATATTCTCCAGAAGGCGTGGACCCAAAAACTGGAAGCTCGTTCAGCGGATGCCACTGCATTTAAAGCCGACATCGCTGAAGATGTCGTTTACTCCGGCGCTTACCACAAATATTTTGCCGATGATACAAAGGTTGTCCTTGTTCGAGATGACACCTATTGGGGTCAGGATGCCAGCATGTTTGGCAAGCTGCCTATTCCAAAGTACCTGTCGCATGCCATGTTCAAGGATAATGCGGCGGGATCCATCGCCCTGGCACAGGGAGAAGTGGATGTCAGCCAGCAATTCAACTCCAACATCCAGGTATTGTGGCTCAACTACGGGCTGCCCATCTCGACCTACCTTCCCGAGGCTCCTTACGGGATTGGCGCCAGTCTCCCAACCGCGTTCTACAACTTGAAGTCCTATGGACTGGACCAGGTTGCCGTTCGCAAGGCGATTGCCATTGCGGTTGACTACCCCACCATCATTGCCAACGCCATGACCAACCAATCAGCCACATTCAGCCAGGTTCCACGCTCGCTGATGAATCCAACTCCAGGCGAACAGGCCCTGTACGACCATGCGGCCGTTGCTGACCTGCAGTGGGCAGGCAATGATGTCGAAGGCGCCAAGGCAATGCTGGATGCAGCAGGCATCAAGGATACCGACGGTGATGGTTGGCGCGAGTACAACGGGAAAAAGCTTTCCTATGTCGCGACTTGCCCCAACGGCTGGTCCGACTGGCAGGCTGCCATTGAAATTGTGGCTGCCGCGGGAAAGAAGATCGGCATTGATATCACGTCCAACTTCCCTGAATGGGCAGTTTACCAGACCGTTGTCACCAAGTCCGATTCACCCCTTCCTGAGGGATATGACATCTTCATGATGTGGAGTGACAGCGCCGGCCCGACACAACCATGGGGTCGTATCCGCCACTTGCTCAGCTCTGAATTTGTTGGTATGGCTGGCAACTGGAACGGCAACTGGGGTCAATACAGCAATCCCGCTGTCGATGAATTGATCAAGGCGATCCCCGGTGAGACTGACCCTGCCAAGATAAAGGCAGATTACACGGAATTGGTCAAGATCTACCTGACCGANNGTTTGGACAGGCTTCCCTCACCAGGGTGATGGCACCAATCCGCCCGTCCCGCCGCTCGTTCTGACAGACGGTTGGAGCATCGCAGGGCTCTATAATCTTAAGCTGGTAAATCCGTAAACCGTGAAGTAAAACTAACTGCCATGTTCCGCAAATCCGGGGACATGGCAGTTATTGTTTTTTACGAGGAGGTGCAAGGTTGAAAGGTTACCGAAAGTATTTCCTTAATAAGCTTTCCTGGTTCTTGGTTACTTTTATTTTAGCCTTCATGTTGAATTTCATCCTGCCGCGCATGATGCCGGGAGATCCGGTGTCGGCTATCGTCGCACGGCTCGCCCAAAACATGAACAATTCCACAGGGGTTCAAAAAATCTACCAGCAGTATGCAGAACTATTTGGCACCAACAAACCCATGATTGACCAATTTATCCTTTACGTTAAAAATGTCATCCATTTCAATTTCGGTTTCTCGTTCAGCCAATACCCGCGGACAGTTGCCGATGTTCTCAAATCTGCGATCGTGTGGACTGTGTGTCTGCAGTTCCCCGCGATCATAGTTGGCTGGATTATAGGAAACACACTCGGCGCGTTGGCAGCATATGTCAAGGGTGGTTTTGATAAAGTCATCATGCCCATCAGCATTTTGGTCAGTAATTTCCCGCAATTTGGCATGGCGGTCATATTACTGGTCATTTTTGGAGTCGGATTAAAATGGTTCCCATCCTCAGGCGGGTATGGTTTTGATCTGATTCCAAACTTGAGCTGGAAATTCATCTGGTCAGTCATCGTCCATTATCAACTTCCATTCTGGTCGATCGTGGTAATCGCCATCGGCGGCCAGGCAATTGGCATGCGCTCCATGTCCATTTATGAACTGAATGCTGATTATGTAAAATACAGCCGTTTCATGGGAATAAAAGATCGCAAGATCATCGGCTATGTTTTTCGGAATGCCATGCTTCCACAGGTGACCGGCCTGGCATTGTCAATCGGAACCATGATCGGTGGTGCACTGGTGGCGGAAATCATATTTAGTTACCCAGGGTTGGGGTTGACACTCATGAACAGTGTAATGGGACAGGATTATCCATTGATCTCAGCATCCACCTTGATCATTACGATTATGGTGCTGCTGGCGAACTTTCTTATCGAAATCATTTATGGAATCATTGACCCGCGTATTAAAGCGGCCCAGGCTGATTGAGGATTGATGCTGTTATGAAACATACGATTCGACAAGTTTTTCACTCCGGTAAATTTGTGGTTGGCTTTGCCATTTTTATGTCATTGCTGCTGATAATTATCGTATATCCGTTAATAATCAAAGATGATCCATTGGCAATCATTAGTCAGGGGACTTTCTTCCCACCAGGGATCTATGTGAATACTTTTGACAGCATTAATTCACCCACCATTTATACTTTAATGCTGGATAATGCTGTGGCCAAACGAATTGCAAGTAAATTGAATAAGGACGATCGCCTTTCCATGAAGGATTGGCTGGTAGCCGACGGGATTCCTGCCGATCAGATCGACACTGCCAATACTGAAAAACTCATTGATCAATGGGAGAATAATTACGACCCAAACAAACAAGTAGAAGGGATGACCTTTGCCAGGCAAAGGTATTATCAAAGACTCAACGCCTCAATCCAGGGTATTCTTTCAATCGAGGCGGAGGTCATTGCAGCGCAAAATCCGCAAACAGGAAACCTGGAGCAGATAGGGGTTGTCAACCAGTCTGATTTTGTGAACATAAACCAGGTTGCCAACGTGCGATTGCTCCTGCTTGGAACCGACAATTTTGGACGGGATATGTTGACTGAACTCGTAAAAGCTACCAGTGTTTCCCTTCAGATCGGTTTCGTTGCGGGGATCATTGCCACCATGATCGGTTTGACATTGGGATTGGTGGCAGGATATATCGGCGGCATAGTGGATGATGTCATAATTTTCATAGCCAATCTCTTTACTGTAATTCCCCCCTTCGTGTTATTGATCTTATTGTCGTTCAGCATCGGGCAGGAGAAACGGGGTGCCTATACCATCGCAGCAGTTATTGGATTCACGACCTGGGTATGGACAGCCAGGGCAGTGCGAAGCCAGGTGATTTCCCTGCGTAATCGCGACCATGTCAACCTGTCGAAACTTTCTGGGCACTCGATCTTTCGCATCATAATGAGAGACATCCTGCCTTACATCGCTTCGTATGTTGTGATGGCATTCATTCTTCAGATTTCGTCCGCCATTCTATATGAAGCAAACCTGTCAATTCTTGGGTTGGGACCCAGGACATCTGAAGTGCCAACATTGGGTCTGATGATGAACTGGGCGATGATCTATTATGCACATATCCTGGGAAAATGGTGGGCGTATTTTCCCGTGCTGATAGTTATCGCCTTGGCAACATTCTCGATGAATTTAATGAATACGGGTCTCGACCAGGTATTCAACCCGTCGCTGAGGGATTAGGAGATAGAAATGTCCAAAGTAATATTAGAGGTAAAAGAATTGACGACCAAATATGTCACCCGCTTTGGTGAAAATGTTTACGCGGTTGATCATGTTTCCCTTAAAGTCGAAGAAGGCAAATCGGTGGGAATTGCAGGAGAATCTGGGTGCGGAAAATCCACGCTCGCACTCAGCCTGATGGGATATTACTTTCCACCACTGCATTACACAAGTGGGGAGATTATTATCGACGGAAATAATATTTCTTCATTACCCCCGGATGACATCCGGATAAATATCCTGGGAACAGAAATTGCGTATATCCCCCAAAGTGCAATGAACGCCCTCAATCCCACCCAGAAAATCATTTCATTAATTGAAGATGTCGTGGAAGCACATAATCCTTACACCAAAAAGGAGATTTATGATCTTGCTAGGGAATCCTTCGAGACCCTGGGGCTTCCCGCGGAGGTATTGCAGAAATATCCGGTCGAACTGTCCGGCGGGATGAAACAGCGTACAGTGATCGCAATATCTGTGATCCTTTTTCCCAAAGTGCTGATCGCTGATGAGCCTTCTTCCGCCCTTGATGTCACTTCACAGAAGATGGTTATCAAGATGCTGCGGGATTTGATGGAAATGGGGACCATCAAATCGATGATCTTCATCACTCACGAACTTCCGCTGCTTTACAATGTGACCGATGACATCATGGTCATGTATGCAGGGCAGATCGTGGAAAAGGGAACCGCAAAGGAAGCTGTGTTTGATCCACTCCATCCCTATGCCAAGGGTTTGATGGGCTCAATCATTGTCCCTGAAAGTGGTCTTCGAGGAGTAAAACTGGCTGCCATCCCAGGTGTCCCACCCAATCTTAAAAAACCACCAGCCGGTTGTCAGTTTGCGGAGCGCTGTAAATACGTCCAACCAGAATGCCTGTCGCATCCCATCGATCTTCGTGAAATTGAAGGGGGCCGTTCTTACCGTTGTATTTTTTCCGAAGAACATCTGAGAAAGGTATATAAAAATGGCTGAGGATAAAAAACTTTGTCTGAGCGGGTCCGGACTAACCAAGGTATTCGGGGTTGGGCATCAGAAAACTGTGGCTGTCGACCACGTGGATTTTGAGTTCTACGAGGGTGAAATCATCTCGATCGTGGGCGAATCGGGCAGCGGAAAGACCACCCTGGCGAAAATGCTCTTGGGATTGATCAACCCCACCGAGGGAGAGGTATTCTTCCAGGGGAAGAAGCGTGATATCAGAAGTTCAAGGAAAAAGCAGGAATATTGGAAAAATATCCAAGCGATCTTCCAGGATCCATACTCTTCCTATAATATATTCAGCAAGATCGATACCGTGCTGTTGGATTGCATTCACATGCGTGGAGGCAGGAAATTTCCGCATGCGAAAAAAGTTGAGTTGATGAAAGAGGCATGCAGCTTCGTCAACCTGAAGTTCGAAGAGTTGACCAACAAGTACCCTTTTGAGCTCTCTGGCGGACAGATGCAGCGCCTGATGATCGCCCGTATCTTCCTGTTGAAGCCAAAAATCCTGCTGGCTGATGAGCCGACATCAATGATCGATGCCTGCTGCCGGGCCACGATCCTCGATATGTTGATCCAGTTGCATAACGAAATCAAGATGACGATCATATTCATCACCCATGATATTGGCCTGGCATATTATGTTTCTGACAGCGTATATATTATGGAGCGGGGAAAATTTGTTGAATCCGGATGTGCAGATGATATGATCCTTCACCCGAAAGAGGCATATACACAACGCTTGATCAGAGATGTTCCAAAGATACACGAAGTGTGGGATCTCTCGACCGTTTAATTGTTTCTCTTGCAAGTGGGTTCCAATTTAATAGCGCAATGAGTTGAATGCCAAAACAAGGCTTCGTTCTGACAACGATTTTCCCATGCCTATGGATCGATCAATATGAAAATACAAGCATTAACCGGTAAATGGCAGTTTCAGCAGACAGGAATTGAGGAGTGGTTGCCGGCTACCGTACCCGGGAGTGTTCACACTGATCTTATGGCGAATGGACGCATTCCAGATCCTTTCGCCGCTGATAATGAGAAACGCGTCCGTTGGGTTGCTGAAGCAGATTGGAACTATCAACATATCTTTAACTGCTCATCTGCGTTATTTTCCCAAGACAAAATCCTACTGGTGTGTGACGGATTGGATACCCTGGCGACGATCAGCATCAATGGTCACGAACTTGGCCACACGAACAATATGTTCCGCAAATATCACTGGGAAGTAAAACCATTACTGAATCAAGATGGTGCCAATACCTTGACCATCCACTTTTCATCTCCTGTAAAATACACAGCAGAAAAGCAAGCCCTGCGACCTCTCCCTGGCGTCTCTCAAGCAATCCCTGGGGGATCACATTTACGCAAGGCGCCGTGTCAATTTGGCTGGGATTGGGGACCACAGCTCCCACAAATTGGGATATGGAAAGATATCCGGTTGGAAGGTTATAACGAGGCACTCCTTTCTGAAATTCATATACGACAGGATCATTCAGACGGAAAGGTGAACCTGGATATTCGAGCAGCCATCCAGCAATGGGGGAAGGCAACCCTTGCCTCGGTTGTGTGCATCACGACGCCGGACGGCGAAACCTTTGAGAAAACTGCTCATATTATCGATCAAGAAACGGCAATATTGAAAGTCCCGATCCCAAACCCCCAGCTTTGGTGGCCCAATGGCTATGGCAGTCAGCCATTATATAAGGTGGAAGTCTCACTCATTAAAAGCGGTGATTCAAGCGGGGAGGTACTGGATAAGCACACTTACACGGTTGGCTTACGCAAGATCGAACTCCGCCAACGACAAGACCAATGGGGCCGCTCGTTTTCCTTCGTGGTCAACGATGTCCCTATCTTTGTAAAAGGTTCCAATTGGATCCCGGCTGATTCCTTCCCCACGCGGATAACAGATCAAAGTCTGGAGGGGTTGATCCACTCTGCAGCCGAGACACACCAAAATATGCTGCGCGTTTGGGGGGGCGGGTTTTATGAAGAAGAGCGCTTTTATGATCTGTGTGATCGTTTCGGCATCCTGGTCTGGCAGGAATTCATTTTCTCCTGCAGCATATATCCATTAGATTCCCCCGAATTTCTGGAAAATGTGCATATCGAAGTCATGGAGAACATCCGCCGCCTGCGCCATCGCACCTGCCTAGCATTATGGTGCGGTAATAATGAAATGGAATGGGGTTGGGTGGATTGGAATTGGAACCGACCAGAATTGCAGGATTTAAAGTCGGCGTACGATTTGTTTTTTCACCACACACTTCCGGCCTGGTGCCGGGCGGAGGATGCGGACCATTCCTACTGGCCAAGCTCACCTTCCTCCGACACACCCTTCAACGACCCGAACGGTCAGAATCAGGGGGACTCACATTATTGGGACGTGTGGCATGGCAGAAAACCTTTCACTTCTTATCGCAGCCAATTCCCACGTTTCATGAGTGAATTCGGCTTCCAGGCGCTACCCCCCTTGGCGACCATCCGCACTTACGCCACCGAAGATGATTTAAATATGACTTCTTACATAATGGAGCAGCACCAGAAGAACGCCAGTGGAAACTCAATCATGGTCGGGCAAATGCTTGACACGTTCCGATTGCCAAAAGATTTTAATTCCATGGTTTACCTGAGCATGGTTTTACAAGCAGAAGGAATCCGATATGGGGTGGAACATTGGCGCCGTCACCCCGACCGTGTCGCCGGAATTCTGTATTGGCAGCTTAATGACTGCTGGCCAGTTGCCTCCTGGTCAAGCCTGGATTATTTCGGACATTGGAAAGCATTGCACTATGCCGCGCGCCGGTTTTATTCGCCAGTATTACTCTCCATCGAAGACAAGCCATCCGAACAGTCTGTATTTGTCACGAATGAATTGCTGGAGCCATGGGAAGGGGCAATGCATTGGTTTCTGGAGACCATCGGGGGAGAAGTGTTGACCTCTGGAGAGGTACGCGTCAAGGCAGAACCACAATCTGCAACCCTGGTAAGTAAACTGGATTTTTCAAACCGCATTTCGGATGAAAATATGCGAAATCTGATTTTTATCGCCGAACTAACCAGAAAAGGCGAATTAATTTCCAGGCAAACCGCGGGATTTACTCCAATTAAACATTTGTCCCTAAGTGACCCTGAAATAACGATGAACCTGACCTCTAAAAAAGGTCAATTGATAGCTGAGCTTACCGCGCGGTCATTGGCACTTCTGGTGGAGGTATCGCTCATGGGCGCGGACTGCGTCTTCAGCGACAACTACTTTAACCTGCCTGCTGGTAGATCAATCCAGATTTCATGTCCCCTCCCGGGCGGTTGGACTTTTAACCGGGCGAAAAAAGAATTTCGAGTTCAATCCGTCTATGACTCCTACGCGCACGGCTCGACAGTTTGAAAGGTTTTTAGAAATAGTAATTTCCAATATCCAGCTTAATTTGATATGCATGTTGTTACCCTCCAAATTTAATTTCTTCCCAAAAAGGTTGATACATGAATAATATTAACGACCTGGTCGCAAAAATGTCGCTGGAAGAAAAAGCTGCCTTATGTACCGGGGCAACTCCTTGGACAACGACCAAGATTGATCACCTGGGTGTGCCGGAATTAACCGTTTCGGACGGACCACATGGTGTCCGTCGGGTGATTGATGCAGCCGACATGGCTGCAGTCGCAATCCCCGCCACCTGCTTCCCGACCGCATCCTGCATGGCTTCCACCTGGGATGTGGATTTAATCCATCTTATGGGACAAGCATTAGCGGAAGAGTGCATCGGCTTGAAAGTTGACCTCGTCCTCGGTCCGGGGGCGAATATGAAACGTACCCCGCTGGGAGGACGTAATTTCGAGTATTACTCCGAAGATCCCTTCCTTGCCGGGCAGATGGCTGCAAGCTTCATCAACGGTGTGCAAAGCAAGGGTGTGGGTACCTCGCTTAAACATTTCGCCACCAATAACCAGGAAACCAGGCGACTCAGCATCAGTTCCGAGGTGGATGAACGCACCCTGAGGGAGATTTACCTTCCCGCCTTCGAAACTGCTGTCAAAAAAGCCCAACCCTGGACCGTAATGTGTGCTTACAACAAGCTCAACGGCACATACTGCTCCGAAAACCACAGGCTGCTGGTGGATATTCTAAAAAATGAATGGGGGTTCGAAGGTTTTGTTGTTTCCGACTGGGGAGCTGTTCACGATAGGGTAGCCTCCCTAATGGGGGGTGTGGATTTGGAAATGCCAGGACCGAGAGAACGAAGGGTGAGATCGGTGGTAGAGGCTGTCCGATCTGGAACACTAAGCAAATCAGTTCTTGACGAAGCGGTGAGCCGAATCCTGCGTATTGTATTCAAGGCAGCCGAGAAGCTCAAAGGGGATCCATTTGACTCCAAGGCACACCATGCGCTGGCTCGACGGATAGCTGCAGAAGGCATGGTTCTACTGAAAAACAACGGAATCCTCCCATTAAAAGGACAGCAGCACATTGCCGTCATCGGTCGCGCTGCCCAGGAGGCTCATTTCCAAGGCGGCGGCAGTTCGCATATCAATCCCACCCAGGTGGATAATCCGTTTGTCGAGTTGCAGAAAACTGCTGCAGAGGTTGAATTGAGCTATGTTCAGGGCTATCCTGAAGATGACAGTTTCAACCAGGAGATGATCGATGAGGCAGTTAGTACCGCAAACTCGGCTGAAACGGCCTTGCTTTATATTTCCCTGCCAGATTCAAAGGAGTCGGAGGGTTATGACCGCTCTGACCTTGACTTGACAGCGCACCAGATGGCACTGATCAAGGCTGTCACATCTGTTCAGCCCAGGACAGTCGTAATTCTTAATAATGGCGCTCCGGTGGTAATGAGGGATTGGATCGGGAAAACCGCTGCTGTTCTCGAAGCATGGATGATGGGGCAGGCCGGCGGGGGGGCGATCGCCGATATTTTGTACGGAAAAGTTAATCCCTCCGGTAAGCTGGCTGAAACCTACCCGCTCAGGCTGGTGGATACACCTGCAATCATTAATTTTCCCGGAGAAAATGGGGCGGTGCGCTACGGGGAGGGAATCTTCATCGGGTATCGTTATTATGACATTAAAGAGATCCCGGTGCAATTTCCCTTTGGTTATGGGATGAGCTACACCTCCTTCAGTTTATCCAATCCTAAAGTATCAAAAACAACTTTCAAGGATGTTGATGGACTGACCGTTTCAGTGGATGTGACCAACACCGGCAAAGTGGCAGGAAAGGAGGTGGTCCAGCTATATCTGCATGACCAAAAATCAGGATTGGCTCGTCCGCCCAAGGAGCTAAAAGGCTTTATCAAGATTGAGCTCCAGCCTGGTGAAACAAAGACGGTGACCCTTGCCCTTGATTATCGTGCTTTTGCGTATTACCACCCGGGGTACAAGCAGTGGATAACCGAAGACGGGCAGTTCGATATATTGATAGGGACATCATCCACTGACATCCACTGTGTCCAAACCGTTACACTCCAATCTACATTGGAGCTGCCCAGCTTATTAAATCGTGAATCAACCATGCGTGATTGGATGGCCGATCCACGGGGCAATCAGGTCCTGACCCCTCTCTATAAAGATATCACAACTGAAATACAGTCGGCTATTGGAAGTGGCGAAGGGGATGCATCGGGGACGGATCCCCTGGGTTTTTTGATGGATATTTCATTGACAGACCTGCTCACCTTCCAAGGGAAGAATTTGACTACACCCTCAGAAAAAATTGTGGATGGATTGTTAAAGCAAGTTTACGGAACAGATCAATAACTGACCAAACCTGCAGCAATCAAAAACCAGAAATGGAATTGATGATTAATGGGCATTTCATTAAAACCAGGTTTCAGATTCAAGGTAAATATAAATATTGCCATAGGATGTAACATTGTTTAAGATGGTACATATTTTATATTGGAAGAATAACATAACTAAAAACAAGCATTGAGGAAATTATGTCGAAGATCGAGTTAAAAGGCACCCCCTTGCCAACCATCCCNNGCTGCGGTCCCTGGAGCGAACAGCATCTTTAATAGTGCCGTTGTGACTTATAAAGATGGATTCGCTGGTGTTTTTCGGTGTGATAACACCGCCAGGGATATGCAGATTCATGCCGGGAGAAGCGTAGATGGTATTCAATGGGAAATTGAAGCGAATCGTATTCAATTTAAATGTGCTGATAATGAATTGGGAAAGTTCGTATACAGCTATGACCCCCGGGTGTGTTGGCTTGAGGACAGGTACTATATCACCTGGTGTAATGGTTATCACGGACCGACCATCGGGGTTGGGTACACCCATGATTTTGAGAACTTTTTCCAAATCGAAAATGCCTTCCTGCCCTTTAATAGAAACGGAGTTCTGTTTCCCCGTAAAGTAAATGGAAAATATGCCATGTTCAGCCGTCCCAGCGATAACGGGCATACTCCCTTTGGGGATATTTTCTACAGCGAAAGCCCGGATATGATCCATTGGGGGCATCACCGGCATGTCATGTCACCAGTTGGAGGATGGCAGTCAACGAAAGTCGGAGCAGGACCAACACCCATCGAAACATCAGCAGGGTGGTTACTGATCTACCACGGCGTACTTACTTCGTGTAATGGCTTTGTTTACAGTTTTGGTGCAGCCCTTTTGGATTTGGAACAACCCTGGAAAGTAATATACCGCACGCGCCCATATATTTTCAATCCACGGGAATACTATGAATGTGTTGGCGATGTCCCTGATGTCACATTTCCATGTGCTGCACTGGTCGATCCCCCAACCGGTCGTATGGCAATATATTATGGTGGCGCTGACACTGTCACTTGTCTGGCGTATGCAAAATTCGATGAATTAATGGACTTTATCAAAA
>DBFP01000028.1 GCA_002294405.1 Anaerolineales bacterium UBA877
TACTCGGGAAAGTACACGATACAGGATGCCCAGTTGAACATCAATGTTGATATTTCCTGGAATGAGGCCTGGGTTGGTACTTTACAGATTCGCTCTATTTGTTTCGTGGGTTCCCGACTACAACTGATTTCAGCATGGGCAGCGAGCCCTTTTGAGCCGGACAGAATCGTTCGGGGCATTTTGGAGTGGGAGCGCGAAGTGTAATGTTGCGGGCTAACACCGTCTCCAGCGGACAGGGCTTCGCCCTGAGGGTACGCAATGGCCTTTCAAGAAGTAGTGCTAGAATGCAAGCGAGTCTTCCCCGTCCGCCCTGCCGCTGAGCCACACCGTTGGGCAGCCACTTGCAAAGAAAGGATGAATTATGGCTTATTACATCAAGCTCTATTTTGCAACACTTATCGCATTCTTTGCGATTGACATGGTCTGGCTTGGTCTTGTTGCTCGCACTTTCTATCGCAAGCAACTCGGTTTCCTATTGAGTCCTAATACCAATTGGGTCGCGGCAATAATTTTCTATTTGCTGTTCATCGCAGGAATCTTGGTGTTCGTGGTTTTACCAGGCTTGGAGGATAACTCGCTCAAAATAACCATCCTGCGCGCAGCTTTGTTTGGACTCGTTACATACGCAACCTATGATCTGACCAATCTTGCTACTGTGAAGGATTGGCCACTACTCATCACTATTGTTGATCTGGCCTGGGGAACAGTCTTGAGCATTGCAGTAAGTTGTGTCGGATTTTTTGCAGGTAAGTGGCTTGGCTAGAAAATGAATAGCTGCCCAACAACGGCTCCACCGGACGGGGCTATCGCCCCGAAGGTATGCGGCGCGTTTTTTGAAGTGAGGCGATAATCACATAGGGGCTTTCCCAATCCGCCCCGCCGGTGAGCCAATCCGTTAGGCTGGCATTATGACTACTGTATCATAGCGGAATTGCGGACTGGAAAGCTTTGACAACAGCAAAAGGTGATATGGAGGTTGTCATGAACATAAGCAGGAAGCAACTTGCCTCGTTATTTATTTGCAGTCTGGTTCCCTGGATCGTGGGAAATGGTCTACTCCCACTGCTTCCAGTATATGCCGTAAAATTGGGCGCGGACTCCACAATAGCGGGTTTATATCTTGCTTTCTCCTATCTTGCCATCGCCTTGGGAGCCCTATCGGCTGGATGGGTGTCTGGAAGTCGCTATCGTCGAAAAATTCCATTGATTATTGCGAGCTCGGCTGGTGTTCCCTTAGCATGGTTGATGGGGCAGGCTAATTCGATCTGGACTTTGACCATATTGACTGCCCTCCTCTGGTTTTGCGGCGGCTTGGGACTGGCATTAATTGGTATATTGACAGGCATGTCTGCCGGGGAAAATGAGCGCGGCAAAATATTCGGCATCCTTGCATTGACAAGCGGACTGGGATCAGTCGTTGGCGGATTGGGAGCGGGGTGGCTGGTAAATAATTGGGGATACACCCCCATGTTCAGTGCCCTGGCTGTTTTCATGCTCTTATGGCCTTTGACCGCGTTGCTTCTAGAAGAAAAGCAAGATAAAAAGTCTCAACACGAAGAAGACATACCTCGGAAACCAAAGCCGTTGGGAAGAAATTATTTCTTATTGTTTTTAGCCAGCATTATGGCATCCATCGCAGGTTTTTTTATCTTACTTATCCGGTCGCTTGCGATGAGCAATATGGGATTCGGTCCACTGGAGATTTCGAGCACCGTCGTGGTTGGAGGTTTAATCTCAATGCCGCTTCCCTTCTTGATGGGCTGGCTTTCGGATCGGATTGACCGAAAAACGTTTCTCGTCCTTGGGTATCTCTCCGCATTTGCCGCTTTGATCCTGCTGGCAGTTTCCAATGCGCTCTGGCAATTTTGGTTGGTACTCATACTTCAAGGGATCGCGGTGGGATGTAACAGCTCCGTCGGAAATGCCTGGGTTACTGACCTGATCCCACGCGAATCTCTCGGAAAGGGACTTGCTCTTTTTGGATCCACAGTCTGGATCGGCGGGATTATTGGATTTGCGTTGGCAGGATACATGCTACAAAACCTGGGTTTCACACTTACTTGTTTTATCGGAGGCTGCCTGGGGTTGGCTGCCGTAGGATTGTTGATCCCGATCCAGGCCAAATCACGACTTACCAGCCAGCCTAACACCGGCTCCACCTGACCGCCTTCGGCGCGGATCTGTGGCAGCAATTCGGCAGAAAAAGTGATTTTACGCAATCTTATCTCGTCCAAATCAGGCGGCAGGTGATCCATATCGTTGCGCCGCGAATAAGGTAATGATGAATTCAGATAAATTGATAAGGGATTTAGCAAAGAGAAAAAGCTGGCGTCTGGTACAGTGCATTGACCTGGGAACAACTGCTGATATCTTTATCATTGAAAAAGGCACCAGGAGATTTGCCCTGAAGACTCCACGGGATCCGCTTTCCAATAGTTTATCTCTGAAAACAGAATACCTGGTGTTGCAGCATCTCAATCAAACACCAATGAAACAATATGTGCCAAACATCTTTGAGTGGGTGCAAGAAGTAAATGGTTTTCTGATGGAGTATTTGTGCTATCCCGGTCAGGGGTGTGAGACCAAGCCGGATACGATCGGGGTTTTGGCGTTGATACTCAAGTCACTACATGCGTTAGAAATACCAACAGCATTGGATATTGGTGATGACAGGCCGGATATCATCGCTGCAATCAGTAAACGATTTCGCGACGTATTCCAAATGGTTTTGAAAGGTCATTCTTTTTGGGCTTTGTTGCCTAAAGAAGACTTGCTCAAGTTAGAAATTGTGCGCAGACACTATGAAACCTACAACAACCTTCTTTCAACATTTGAGACCATCGCCAATGATAAGAAGGTAGCACTAACACATGGAGATTTGGCAGGTGACAATATCATGTTGTCCGAGGATGGAAGATTAGTGTTAGCTGACTGGGGAGAGACTAGAATAAGCTCGCCGCTAACAGACATTGCTTTATTGTTCACACACTCTCATTGGTCTCCTGACGATGTTCATCGGTTCATACGGCTATATTTTGACGAAGATTCGGTGAATGTAAAAAGAGAGTTATCAACAATTCAGGTTTTGTCGAAACTTTATCGGTATCGTTCTTGTGTACAATCATTACTGTGGCTGAAGGAGGAAGGTATGGATGGGCTTGATTCAATTGGAAGAGAGCATTTTGATAGGCTGTTAGTAACTTTGTAAACCGTAATAATTGATGAACGCGGCCCAACCCCGCCTCCAGCGGACAGCGGCTCCGACATCTCCGCAGAATCAAAATGTTAGGTAAGAAAATAGTTATTGAGGTAACTATGAACCACCCCATTCATTTCGCTGTTGCTGAAGAGTTATGGAAGCAACTCAATGGCCTTGGTGAGCTAATAAGGGATACAGCTTGTGGGGGTTCACAACACATACCATTGTTTATTGGAACCACCAAAGGGCGTAGCACCCGAATTTGCGATGTTGATCTTCTCATCGTTTCAGATAATCAGGTCAAGGTCATCGTCGAGATCGAGGAGTCTGGATTTTTGCCGACAAAGATATGTGGGAAGTTTCTTCAATCAGCAATCGCGACATACTTCATCCACGATTCACTTGCGGGATCTCCGTTTCCATACAGCAACCGCGTGTTATTTGTTCAGGTGCTCGACGGCTCGAAATGCCTCAAACAAGACACCCGGAAGGATTCTCAAGGTGAACTGATTGAACAAAGGATTCGCAAGATGCTTCCACTCAAAGGGAGTAGCATCATCGATTACCATTTGTTCTTTGTCCAAGGTATTGACGACCGCGCGGGGCTCAAGTCTGTCGCTGCGGCAGTGTTGGAGGCTCTTAACTAAGAAGCGTTTCTAACCAAGACTTCTCGTGCTCGTCCAAATCATGAGAGACTTTTTTCTCTAATTGCGACTAAACTCTGCTTAGCTTACACATGTAAATCTAGGAGATAATGCTTATGAACAGACTTCGCTATAATTTTGAATACAATTGGGAACCCTTCACTGTGGGAGGCAAACATCTAACTTTTACCCAATTCAAAACCACCATTCTTTATAGAAACCAGTGCAGTCATTGGGGAGCCGTCGTCTATAAGTGGGAGGGCGTTCTCGACAAAGACTCTCATACCGGGGAAACGGGCATTTTGATTGGTGAAACCGATGACATTAGACAACGTATCAATCAATATCTCCATGGACAGCAGACAAGCGGGAATGCTTACTGGCGTAGCGTCCTCCTAGAGAAAGGTGAAATACGTCTATTTATTCTGAACCTGCAAACAGCTAACTTTCAGATTGACGACTTGAGTTCCTGTGCATTCAACACTACAGATTTCTCTAGTAATAACAGGCGTCTTGTTTATGAGCAAGCTTTAGTTATGCGAGAAGTAGAACAAAAACGACCAAAAGTATGGATTGTGAACAGGAAACTATAACTGAATGTAATCCTTGGGAACGGCCAATCCTATCTCCATATATCCGCTCCCCCCCCATCCAAAAACCGTGACAGTCTCACCATCATCACGGTTTCTAGTTATATTCAGCCCGGCATATTCTCGCCGAGTAATAGCCCTGGATGGGATCATTCAACCAACCAGGGATATTCGTTTATTACTCTATTTCAATTCCCATCTGTCGGAACGCCTCTTTGACCTTATCTTCATACTCCTGTTCTGTCAGTTGACCATCGCGCACATTGACCGAGAGTTCGAGCCGGTTGTATCGGCTTTGCAGGTAGTTGAGTACACCCATCAGGTTTGAAACCTTCCCTTTTGGCACAATGAAATTCAGACTCAATTGCTGGTACTTGCCTGCTACAGGTGGGAGAACCATTGGAGGCGGGGTTTGTCTTTGTCCATTGCCAATCGTTTCTCCAGTCGTAATAGTTACGGGAGGGTAAACAGGTTCTTTCCCCTGTGCGGCGCGCTGTGCTTCGCAAACTTCCGCCTTGACTAGAATTTCATCATCGGTAAAGGAGATTGAAGGTTCCTCTTTGTAATATCGGCAGATAGGTTGTTCGTCTTTGAGTTCGCCAAGACCGAAGAGACCCTTGCGTACGCCTTCGGCGATTCCGGCATCCCAAACAGTCTGGTTGATGGCACGCGTTTCGCCGGGGGTTTTCAGGCTTGCCTGGTAGAGTTGAGATGTGGAGACCCAATCGCGCTCTTTGAGATATTTTTCCTTGATGACTAGTGGAGCGATCTTTTCCAGGATTTCACTATCCATGCGCAAGCGGTCGTAGACTTCCTGATCGAGCAACTTGTTATCACCGACCGTTGGCAGGCCAAGGTCAATTTCTTTCCATCCAGTGCGGGCTGGCAAGTAGAGGTGCCGGTACAAGCGACGAATGGCTTCGGAAAGGTCGCCATCTAGCTTCTTCAGGTTGTCCTTGATCTCCTTATGTTGTTCGGGGGTCAGTTTCAGGGTTTGATCATCGGATAGGCCCTGGAAGGCCAGATGCTTGCGGACTAGGTTTTCAAAGGCGGCACGCTCGTTGGGCATTGGAACCAAGAAGAAAATGGTATTGCGATGAACCCGCGGTGTGTTGCCTTTCTCTTCTAGCATGGTACGCATACGGGCATCGTCCGGCTCAGAGAAAACTAACAACTTCAGATCCGGTGTATCCGGGATGTCGCTGGTCTGATCGCGCCAGATATGTACTTTCAATTTGTCACCCTTGATGCACACGTTTAACAGAGCCGCTTCCACTTCCGTGATCTCCGGTTTTTGGATATTCTCCATGCGGGTCAGCAGTAAACGGTTGAGGTTGGCCTGGTTGGAGAAGAAATACTTACCGGCCTGGTTTTGGATGTAGAACAAGCGTCCTTTGAGTTCCTCGACTGCCTCGGCCACGACCGCAGAAGGGTTCTCCAGAGTGGTGGAGTTGCGCTTGATCTCGGCCAGGGTGGCACAGCGCTCAATCCCTCCCGAGAAAGAATACATAAATGTAGCAGTTGTGACACGCTCGCCTAGGCGTAGACCCTGGTAGGCTTTACCCAGTGTTGCGCTGACTTTCCTTGATCCAGCATCTGGGCTGGTGATGTCAGCGGCGATGACACTGTCAAACTCAGCTCCGATATGCTTGAGCAGTTCGCGGCGGATCTCCTGGTTGGACAGATCGAAATCCGCCAGCCCAATGTATGGAAGGTTGCGATCTTTGAGACCATGAACGACCAGTGCAAGCAGACGCAGCACACCACGGGTGCGCTGGAAAGTGGAGAAGCTACCCCAGCGTTGGTAAAGAACATCCACCACATCCGGCAGGAATGGATAGGATGTCTCGAAGCGTTGGCGGTATTCCGAGGCTTCCACCCCGGCTGGCAATAGCGATTCACGCCCGGCGTATTCCATGAAGGCAGCTATTTCCTTGGCAGCGGCTTTCTTGTTCACACTCGCGAATAGCCGGCAGCGGATGACCTGGGTGATCTCATTCTCCTGCACCGGCGTATAGATCTTCTCCACCCGCCCGGAGACGCGCTGCAACTGCTGGAACAATTGCTCAGCCCGCGCGTCGAAGTGCTCCATCAGGCTGGACGGCAGGGTAACAACCAGGGCAACTTGCTCCAGCGTGCTGACCAGTTCGGTCAGTTCCTGCATAAAAGCAATGGTTTGAGTTGCCAGAGTGCTCTCGACTACTGGTACGCCAGCAGCCTTGGTGACATATTCCAGAAGTTCGTCGAGCAGGATCAACACCGGTCCCTGGCTCGTAAGCAACTCACGAAACTTATCGGTACGCCCAGGTGAGGTCAGGCCAGAGAATTTCTTTTGTTTCCCGGTTAGTTGCTCTTCCAGTTGACCCCAGAGCGTATCCTTCGCAGCCATGGCTGTACCAACCATCACCACCCGTTTAGCTCCCCATTCCGCAGCCTTGTGATACATGGCGATCAGGGCATGCGTTTTGCCGCCGCGAGTTTAATGCTGAACCACGGCATTCCGGTGACGGTTGTCTCCCGGAGATTGGGTCACTCAAACTCCAGTGTTACGTTGACCATCTATGCTCATACGACGGTGGACATGCAGGAGGAAGCTTCCAGTCTGATGGACGATATAGTCACTCCGATACCTGTAGAAATACAAGCTGCAGAAATCATGGTCCAGAAAAGTGGGGAATAAAAATCTGATGCACCCGATTGCACCCGATTTCGAAATTTGAGATTTTGGATCTTGATTTATCCCCAGATGTGGCGGTATCTAAACAAAAATACCGTATATCTACGGTATTTCAGGTGACCGACCGGGGACTTGAACCCCGAACCAATTGCTTAAGAGGCAACTGCTCTGCCATTGAGCTAGTCGGCCTTGCGGCGCGTATTATACACCAAAGTGCATCCCATCGAAAGCGCCTCTCTCCAATCCACCTCCCCGCCCGGTTCTCCTGGATTTAAAAGTATAATATGCTCTCTTGTCAACAAGACCATGCGCGGGCTGCTCTTAAAATACCTGCTCATGCCATCTTTTTCTAAAGGAGAACTGGAATGCTTGATCAGATCAAAGCACAGATCGACCGCCTCAAGAGCCTCGGTGCCACTTACGTGGATACCCGCTGGTACCCCGTCGAGGAGGCCAATAACCTGACCATGTGGAACGGCAACCTTAAAAGCGCTGTATCCACCCGTGAAAGCGGCGTGGGGATTCGTGTCCTGTACAAGGGCGCCTGGGGGTTTTCCGCCTCTTCCGATGTGAGCAACCTTGCCGCCCTCTACGACAAGGCATTCGACAACGCCCGCGTGGCAGCCGAACGGGTTACCTTCCCTGTCAGGCTGGCGGAAAAGGACGCCATCCAGGCCAGGTTTGAAAGCCCCTGCGCCGTCAACCCGTTTGAGGTCCCCTTGTCCGACAAGGTCGCCTTTCTCAAGGACATGGATGAAAAGCTCAACCAGGAGGGTGTGTTCCAGAGGGTTTGCGACATGACCTTCGTGCGCAAGCAGATCATTTTTGTGGATTCAGAAGGCAGCCAGATCGAAAAGCTCATCACCGAAGCATTTTCCTTCATGCAGGTGTCCGGTTTGGATGACAAGGGGGAATCCTACGAACGCACCTTCCGCCCCACCCGGCAGGGAAACACCCGCGGCTGGGAATCGCTGGACAGGCAGGTCTTCAGTGAAAATGCGGAAAGGATCGTCAAGGAGATGAAACAGGTCCTGGCAGCCGAGGTCTGTCCCAAGGAGGACCGCTCGGTCATCCTGCTGCCCAACATCATGTATTTGCAGACCCATGAGACCATCGGTCACGCCCTTGAACTCGACCGCATCCTGGGCTACGAATTGGCCTTCGCCGGCGGCTCCTTCGTGACCCTCGACGACTTCGGCGCGCTGCGCTACGGCTCCCCCCTCCTGACCGTCCGCGCGGATGCCACGCTGCCCAATTCACCCGGCAGCTTCGGTTATGACGATGATGGCATCCCCGCCCAGGACACGGTCCTCATCGATAAGGGCATCCTGGTCGGTGCCATTTCCGGTCGCCAGATGGTGGAAGAAGCCAATGCCAGGGCCAAGCGCCAGATCTTCAAAGGCAGCGGCGGCGCCAATCGAGCCACCTCCTTCTATCGCGTGCCCATCGAACGCATGACCAACATAAACATCGATCCCGGGCAGGACGGCACCCTTGAGGATATTGTCAGCCATACAGAAAAAGGCATCGTTCTTGACAGCGAGCGCAGCTGGTCCATTGGGTCCAACCGCGAACAATTCCACTTTGGCACCGAGATCGGCTGGTTGGTGGAGGACGGCAGGAGAACCAGGGTGGTCAAGAACCCGACCTACAAGGGAGCCACTGTTAAATTCTGGAACTCGCTCTCCGCGGTCGGAGATCGATCCACCTGGCAGGTGAAGTTCGTGGATAACTGCGGGAAGGGTCAGCCGAATCAGATCATGCAGCTGGGGCACGGGGTCCCGGTTTGCCGCTTCGATAATGTGAGAATAGGAGAATAGCCGTGAAGGAACGAATCCTGCAAACCCTGGGTGACCTGCGAAAATATTCCTTGGAGAAGGGGTATGAAGTGACCCTTTTCTACCATGAGGAAGACAGCTACCTGATGCGTTTTGCCAACTCCTCCATTTCCCTCAACACCAATGAGCATTTGATCCGCCTGGAGATCACCGCCTTTTCCGGTAGGAAACGCGCCAGTTATGAACTGATCACCGACCTCGGAAAAATGGACGAAATGAAGCAGGGCATAGATCTCGCCGCCCAAATGGTCCAGCATGCCCAACCGCTTACCTACCAGCCGACCGTCCCCCTGTTTGCAAAATCATTCGCCGACGAAAGTGGATATGACCCCTCGTTGGCGCAGATCAGCAACGAGGAGCGCCTGCAGTACTTCAACACTGCCGCCGCCGGGCTCGAAACCGACATGGTCAAACTTTCCGGGATTTTCTCCTGCGGCATGAATATCATTGCCCAGGTGAATACCCGCTCGGAGCATACCCAGTATTTTAAAACCTCCGATGCCCAGGTCACAACGGTCCTGTCGCACACCGCTCTCAAGTGGGAAGTGACCGCGGAACAATCCGCACAAAAGAAATCTGACCTGGACGCATCTGCGCTGGGGCAGGACCTGGCTTTCCTGGTCGAACATTATCAGGCCGACGCCCCCCAGCAGATCCCGCTCGGCACCTACGACATCGTTTTTGGATCAGCCGCCACCGCCGACATGCTTAACATTATGAACTGGATCGGATTCAATGGCGGCTCGATGAAGCGGGGCTTTTCGTTCCTGGGGGAAGACAAGGTCGGTCAAAAAGTGTTCTCTGACAGGTTCACCCTGGTTGACGACCCGGACCGCCCGGAGACCTTCCCCTTTAAAATGGATTTCACCGGCATCCCCCGCAAGCCCTTCCCAATTTTCGAACACGGCGTCTTCCAGGGATTCACATGGTTCCAGGATGATGCGGATGAGTTCAGTGCCAGGGCTACCGGTCATACCGTTGGGCATAAAAGCCTGGTGCTGAACGGCGGTGACCAAAAAGGTGTCGGTTCCCTGCAAGACCTGGTTAAAAAGAGGCGGCAAAAGGATATTCTCTACATTCCCTTCCTGCACTACATGAACATCGTGAATCCTTCCAAGGGGATTATCACCGCAAGCTCGCGCTTCGGCGCCCTGCTGCTTAAGCAGGATGGTTCCGTGATTGTTCCTTATAATGTGCGCCTGACCCAGAGCCTGCTGGATGTCTTCGGGGACAAGGTTGCCTGGCTCTCGCAGGAAACCGTTCCGTATAACACATCCATGAGCTACGGCTCCCGCAACCCCTCGTCGATCGTGGTGCCAAAATTCATGCAGGTGGATGGCCTGGAGATTTCCCACTCCAATTCTTCCTATTAGTCATTCATGGATCCCTTTCGGCTTCAAAGAGTTATGTGCAGGGTGGGATTTCCCCGCCCTGCATGCTCGTCACCCCCGGGCGAAGCCGCTTCAAAGACACACGCTCTTTTATAAAACCGGAACCATTGTCTCGGGTTTTCGTCTGTTAGTAGGAGGTTTCATATAATAGCCTATGAAAAAATTAGTTTATATGTTTGTATTCTTGTCCCTTTTATTCGCCGCCTGTGGTCCGTCCGCGACGGTCGCTCCCACACCCACCCCCTCGGACACGGTTGCGCCAACGATCCCGCCAACCGATACCCTGGTCCCTACCGCCACCGACACCCCCACACCCACTTCGTCCCCCACTCCGCTTTACCCTCTCGAAGGATATGGTCCCTCCAATTTTCCCCCGGATGTGAACCCGCTCACTGGTTTGAAACCAGCCGACCCGACCCTCCTGGACCGCCGCCCGCTGTTGATCAAGGTTTCCAATATCCCGCGCAACAATCGCCCCCAGTGGGGCCTGTCGCTGGCTGACCTCGTTTTTGAGTATTACACCGAGGAGGGCAACACCCGTTTTGCAGCCCTGTTCTACGGCAATAATGCAGACATGGTCGGGCCGATACGATCTGGACGCTTCATTGATTCCCACCTGGTGCGGGGATATAAATCCTTGTTTATTTTTGGTTCCGCTTATATTTCGGAAATGCAGCGCTTCCTGAGATCTGAATTTGTCGACCGGTTGATCATCGAAGGTCCGAGCACACCCTTTACGCGTTATGACCCGAACGGGGCCTCCTTCCTGATCGCCAACACCGCCTCCATGAGCGCCTATGCCCTCGCCAAGGGGATCGAAGGTCGGCAGAACCTGGATGGGATGTTTTTCAAACTCGAGGTCCCTGCCGGAGGCCAGTCCGTGCCGCAGGTTTTTGTCCGTTTTTCAGGCGTCATCTATAACCGCTGGGACTACGACCCACTCACTGGCAGGTACCTGCGTTTTGCCGACAGCGTCAATGACTATAACAATGTCAAACAAGAATATGTCCAGTTGACCGACCGGCTTACCAAGCAGCCTATAGCCTTCGACAATCTGGTGGTCCTGTCCGCGTCCTATGAGGTGTACAGTCCGGGGATCTACGACGTCCAGTTCAGCGGTTCCGGCGGCGGTTATGCCTTCCGCGACGGGCAGGCTTACCAGGTCAAGTGGCAGCGAAACAGCACGGACGTGGTCTCGTTGTCCAACCCCGACGGCACCCCATATGCATTCAAACCCGGCACCACCTGGTTTGAGATCCTCGGACTTGGTTCCAATCTCCAGCAGGCATCCGGATCCTGGCGCTTCACGCATTCTATGCCGTAAGGATGATATTAAAAGGATCCCGCGGTTGAACAAATTTATCGTCCCTGTTCCCACCCCGGGAAATATTCCTTTAAAATGATTCAATCCATCCCGGGGAAGCAAAAACGCCCTTTAATCAGGGCTTTTTTTCACGCGTGCCTTTGGGCTGCTTGATCGCCTTCAGTTGGAATTCTGATCACACTCCGGCATGATGCCCCTCATGATGGGCCCGCCCACTTCCACCGGTAAACCATCCCTGGCGTCGATGACAACGGACACGCATCCGCGGAACGCCGGGGTGGGTGTCACGCTTTTGAGTGCAGTGATGTTCTGCCATCCAGCATTTAGGTATATGACCAGCCACACCTTCATATCTTCAGGTTGGTTGCTCCCGCCTCCCAATAACTTGCTGTATTCACCGTAACTGGTATGCTGAACTGAAACCCCCTGGAGAGGCTCTGTGTATTTAAAACTTCCCCCCAGGGCTGCCCGGGTGCCGATGAGAGCCTGGGATTCACTTACCACCGGGTTGTCAAAGCGAAAGGCTTGGGGTTGTTCCTGTGAGCCGGGCGTTTGAACTGGCTGCTGATCGGTCGCGGGGAGAGGTGTGGTTGGCCCTGCGCATGCCGAAAAGCCCGGGATTATCAGGGCTGACATGATTCCATGTCTTAATTTGATGTTCAAGGTTGCCTCCAGTTTGAAATGTGAGGCCATGTTACCCCCCAATTAATGTTCGGGGCTAGGTTTGGATTAATGGCACTGCCTGTCCCGGATCCCAACTTCAGGGTTGTCCCGGGAATGGACGCCCGGGGGCAAGCACTTTAAGCAGCTCGGGTTCAAGCTCCAGGTATGCCTCGTCGGGGACCGCTCCTAATGCATCCAGCGTCTTGCTGAAGAAATTACGCGCCGTGCTAGCCAGGACCACGTCGAGGATCTCTTCATCCGTCAGACCAAAACCCCGCAATTCGTCAAAATCCTTTTCACCCACCTGCCCCGGGTGGGTGCTTACCTTCTGCGCCAGGGACATAATCGCCACTTCTTCGGGGGGCAGGCCGGCGTTGCGAAAATCTTTTACCACCGCCGCCAGTTGATCTGCGCTGAAGAAATTTTTACGGAGCAACGCTCCGTGTGCCAGCATTCAATACGAACATTCCACCGCCATGGCGGTGGCAAACGTCACCAGTTCATAGCGCCGCAGTCTCATCTTTGATTTTATCGCCCCGATCAATTTCGTCCACGCTTCGTAAACCTCCGGATGGATGCTCAAGGCTTTGGCATAATTGGGTACGTAGCCGTTGGCCTTCCGGGCAGCTTCATACAGGTCATGGACCAGGCCTTCCGACCGGTCTTCTGGGATGGTTTTTATGAATGCCATGGATTTTCTCCTGCAGGTTATTTGTTGAGTGGAATGGTTGCGTGATGTTTTGAAATATTGATAAAACTTGGTGCAATAAAGGAATGAAATTTAACCCTTTTGGACCAGCCATTTGTGAATATATATTTATTTTATCCCGATTGCCTAAATTATAGTTAAGTCTGATCAAGGACCATTTATCCAGGGTGGTTCTCTCCAGGGCGGGTGTTGCAGAATATTCAACCCGGTTTTTGAGAGACTGTTCTGAGCTTATCAAGCCCCAACTCAACGTTCTCATTTTGTTGCCCTAACGATATATAATCATTGCATGCCCCGGAGGGCGCAAGGAGACCAGATGGAGAGTAACATGAAACGTATTGCAGTACTGACAGGCGGAGGGGATGCTCCCGGTCTGAACGCGGTCATCCGCGCGGTTACCAAGACAGCCATCAACATCTATGGCTGTGAGGTTCTCGGCATCCGCGACGGTTACGACGGCTTTATCAACCCGGACGGCATCATCCCATTGGACCTGGCAGCGGTGCGCGGCATTCTACCGCGCGGGGGCACCATCCTGGGCACCGCCAACCGCGGCAACCCATTCGCCCGCAAGGTCATCCGTGATGGCAGGGAAGTGGTCCTGGACGTATCCGACCAGGTTACGGCAGCCATTAAAAAACTTAAACTGGATGCCCTCATCGTCATCGGCGGCGACGGGACGCTGCGCATTGCCATGGAACTTGGAGCCAAGGGTGTGCCGGTGGTTGGCGTCCCCAAGACCATTGATAATGACATCGGGGGCACGGAAGTGACCTTCGGTTTTGACACCGCCCTGATGATCGCCACCGAGGCCCTTGACCGCCTGCATACCACCGCCGAGGCGCACCACCGCGTCATGGTGCTGGAATTGATGGGCCGCGAGGCTGGCTTTATCGCCCTGCACTCCGGTGTATCCGGCGGCGCGGACGTGATCCTCATCCCCGAGATCCCCTTTAAATTCGAGGCGGTCATGCAGAAGGTTCGCGAGCGCGCCGAGGGCGGTGCCCATTTCAGCCTGCTGGCAGTTTCGGAAGGAGCCCGGCACACGGGCGGGGAACTTGTTTATCAGCGCTCCGGTGACGAGGTCTTTGTGCCCCGCCTGGGGGGCATCGGTCTGGAGGTCGGTCAGTACATCGAGGCACACGGTTTTGAGACCCGTGTGACCGTGCTGGGGCATGTCCAGCGCGGCGGTTCCCCCACTGCCTTCGACCGCTGGTTGGCCACCCGTTACGGTGCCGCCGCAGTACGGACCGCCGCCGCGGGAGGCCTGGGGCACATGGTCA
>DBFP01000012.1 GCA_002294405.1 Anaerolineales bacterium UBA877
TAATTTTATTGCCAGGGAGGATAAAAATTTCATCCGCGCATTCAATCTCGCCATGTCCTCGCTGGGATATGATTTTGGTGACAAGATCGGCAGCGGGTATTGCTGGGGAAAGTACATGCTTATTTACACCAGATCCGGGGTAAAGAGCAAAAAGGTTTTCGCCCGGATATATTTTCAAAATGAGACCATTGTTCTTCGTCTTTTCTTAAATGACATTGATAAACATCGCCAATATATCGAAAATGCCCCTCCCCACATCAAGCAGGTTTTTGCCGGTGAGCATGCCGCCTGCAGGCATTGTCACAATGACCACGAGGGAGTTTGCAGGTTCCGGAAAATATATACCCTGGATGATCGATTGCTGGAGAAATGCAACGGTGTCACTTTCGAGTTCCATCATCCCATNNCATTGGAACCAGGGGGATGTCATCGTATTGAGAGGGGTATGGCGTGAAAAACTCTGGTGGGCCAGTCCGGTCATTATCGTTCAAGACACTCCCGGATTAATCTCAATGTACTGGCAGGCCGGAACACCGAATATGGTTCCCGTCACCAGGCCCACCCCCCACGATTTGCTTTCCAAAGAAATTCGTCTTGTGCCTCACAAATGGACGGAGACGGATGTGTTGATGTTGGTCACTCCAGGATCATCGCATGCGGTTTATGTCATGTGGGAAGCGGGAAAGCGGAAGGTCCGCTGTTGGTACATCGATCTCCAGGAACCACTTCGCCGGACCACCATTGGTTTCGATACCATGGATCATTTGCTGGATATTGTGATCAGTGCTGATCAATCCTCATGGCATTGGAAGGATGAGGCTGAATTCGAAGAGGCAGTGGCGCTGGGTGTATATTCTCCAGCAGAAGCCCGATCGATTCGAACGGAAGGGGAAAGGGTGATCGCACTATTCCAAACCAGGCAAGCTCCATTTTGTGGTGGTTGGGAGAAATGGCTTCCTCCTGCAACTTGGGATATTCCAACAATGCTGGTTGGATGGGATAAAATTCCATAGATCAAACCAGCCTGTCCCCCACCTTGACCCGCTGATTAAATAAATCTCATCCTCAAAAACTCAACCCTGTTCGGGTTGAGTTTTTATATTGATTGGATGAATTTTTCTTGTCGCTCTTTGCATTCCCCTTGGGATTAATGCAGATCCCTCCCCCACCCGCATCTTATATTCGACAGTGTATCCTTTAATCCGCGGAGCTTTCGGAAGCAGGGATGGTCACCCCCGATAACACCACCCGGTTGCGTCCACCTTGCTTGGCAAGGTACAGCGCTTTATCCACGTTCTGGATGATCCCCTTGCAGTCTGTGGTTTCCTCATTCAGGCTGGCCACGCCAATGCTCACCGTGAAGTGGATCTCGCGTGCCTTGTCGGTTATTTTGGTCAATACCATGTCGTGCGTTTCCACGTATTTGCGCAGCCGTTCAGCCAGCGCGCCTGCCAGGACCATGGGCGTGTTCGGGGCAATGACCAATATCTCGTCCCCCCCGTAACGCGCGGCGATGTCCACCTCGCGTATGGTCTGCTGCAGCTGCGTCCCAAGGTAATTCAGCACCAGGTCGCCGACCTGGTGACCGTAAACATCGTTGATGATCTTGAAGTTNNGCGGTCAGCAGTACAAAACCGGCACCCAGGAAAAACACGCTGGGAACGATGAGATCGAGCAGCGAGGTGTGCTTCCCCCAAAAAGCGACTGCATAACTGATATAGCCGATGATGAACAGGGTGATCAATCCCGTCAGGAAGGACCACCTGCTGCGCATATTTCCCGCCGGCAGCTGGGTCATCAATCGGCGCACGGGAATGAGCGCCCCGATTAAGATGCAAGCCCCGGCGATCACCAAGCCATCTGACAGTATGTTGGGCATGATCGTAATATTCTCCGTTGATCCAAGTCTGGGTCACTCCTGAGTTATATAAAAATGTGAGTGTTCAGGGGCAACCGGCGGTGGGCATCCGCTGAAAGTATAGCATTTTCACACAATTCGCACAATGACCCGGGCTTGACCTGGCAGCGCCAGGGAATACGAACCCCTTGTGGTGATAATTGGCCTTTGTGAAAAAACCCCGGTATTGCATTTTACGCAAATCATCTTATACTGCATATATATTTTATTAAAAGCCGGGCATTTCTTGATCCCCTTTTCCCATAGTGAAAGGAGGAACCATGCCAGCCGAAAAAAGAAGTGAGAAACGGCATCCAAGTGGCTATTATATGCGTGTCCTGGATGACACCACGGAAGAGATCCTTGGGTATCTTGTAGAAACAAGCCCGCACGGTTTCAAGCTTGAGACACCGAAAATCCTTGAGGTCAACAGGGAATACACCCTGCGCGTGGAGCATAACATCATGGATGCACACATGCCGTATATTGTTTTCAGCGCCCGGGTTGTGTGGTGCCGTTCCGACCTGGTCAATCCATTTGAATATTATGCGGGTTTTCACCTTGTCACCACTCCATTGGAAGATCATGAGATATTTAGAAGAATCTTTGATGGTCTGGAACCGCCAGGAAATCGCTAAAAAACGCGGCTCCATGCTGCCTGCAAAGGCTTCGATACCCGTTTACACCATATACTCTTGGATTGTTAATTCTGATTATTCATTATCTCTCCCTTGCACTTGTTTCTCCGCCGAAAGAGAAAGTTGGAAACCTCCCCCAAACCAGTCAAACCTGTTCGCAAAATAAGCCCCCTTGCCATGGCAAGTCTGCTTCTCGGGCTGATGTACCTCCCCGGTTACCTGCTCGCTCATCCGCTTTGTTTCGCCATCAGCCGGGTCCCCGAGAACTGCATCAATACTTCTTTGTTTTCGTTCCCATATTTATTTCCAACCCTTCTGTTGGTTGGCAGCATAACTGCGGGGATCATTTCCCTGGTGCAAATAAGGAAGCAAAATACGGGGGGTGAGGCACAGGTTTTCATGAAAGGTGCCTGGATGGCGGTTGTGGGCTTGGTCCTTGACATGTTTGGGGGATTTTTGGTGATCCTTTTCTTGGGTTTGATCATCACCCACTAGATTGAATCATCGTTGGGCGATCCCGGGATGTCCCTGCTTTTCCCGGGTATTCTTATTTCCGGAATGGAAAGTGAGGCCCCCATGATCCGCCAACTGGCTCATCTCAATTTTGTCACCGACGATTTACCCGCAATCATCGAATTCCGCGTGGATCGGCTCGGCATGCAGGTTAAATTCACTCTGCAGGACCAGCAGGGTGTCCCATTCGGATATTATTTCGCATGCGGCAATTCCACCTTCCTGGAATTTTTTGACCAGGCCCTCGCCGCCCGGGTGTGGGGTGGAAAAGTGGAGGCCCTGACTGCTGGAACCCGCTGCCGGCATTTTTGCCTCGAGGTCACCGGGCTGGATGCGTTTTGTGAAAAACTTCAACAAAAGGGTGTGACGGTCTCCGCCATCACCACCGGCATAGACAATTCCCGCCAAGCCTGGGTCACCGACCCGGATGGCAACGCCATCGAACTGATGGAATATGGTCCTTCCAGCCTGCAGCTCACCGGCAATTGATGGGGGGATGGCACAAAGAAACAGTTTGAGATGGTACTGCCAGGCTGGGTTATAAAAAGTATAATTGCCCTGTGTCTGTCAGGCCCCATGGTTAAGATCGTTCCGTCACGTCGTGAGCGTTGATGCTGCAGGCGGTGAATAACCGCAGGGCGTGGGCAGATCTCGTTTACAATTGGGCAGCAAGGATTGCGCAGGAGGCAATAAGCGATGGAATTTACCAAGAAAGAACTCTACACCCTGATCAATAACCCGGGTCCGTTATGGCTGGTCGGGGCAGACTTGGTGGGAGCCAACCTGATCGGCGCCAACTTGAGGAAAGCCAACCTGTACAGCTCTGATATGACCGGGGCCGACCTGCGTTGGGCGGTCCTGGAGGATGCCATCTTGAACGGTGTAAACCTGAGCGACGCGGACCTGCGCGAGGCTTTGTTGGGGACTGCNNGACCATGCAGACTTGAACCTCGTCAACCTGACCGGGGCTGACCTGAAGGAGGCTAACCTCTGTGGCGCGAACATGAGCGGGGCAAATTTCGGCGCCATCGCGTATACCAGCGAGGCCGAATTCAAAGGTGCCAAATATAACAAGCAGACCGTCTGGCCGGACAGTTATAACGTCGAAGCGTCCGGGGCGATCCTGGTATATAACGATCTCTGATCTTTGCACAAAAAAGTGCTTTTGATTCCCTGAG
>DBFP01000024.1 GCA_002294405.1 Anaerolineales bacterium UBA877
CCTTGGAAAAGGTCAGTTTGTTAATTAGCATAGGTAGATTTCTGCTTTGCGACATATTCAGAGTGGCCGGCTATTGGTTGTCTATTTACTTCCGCTCTCAAGATGCCGAAGATGAGAACATCCAGTCCTTTTCCTGGATCGGGTGTAATACAAGACAAGCGCCTTTGATCATTTTGCACCTCCGATTTTTTGCCAATTATCAACTGCCTATTTTCCTTTCGCCAACCACACCGAGCCTTCATAAAGAACAACAACCATCGCAACCGCTGCCAGCAACCCGCCGGTAAGCCAGAGGGCAAGGGTATTGCCGGTTTGGTAGGCAAGTTGAGTAGGTAGAAAGTGACCAGTCAGGATGATCGAACCGTGGAACAGGATCGTCATCAGAACGCTCTGGTTGGTATGTTTCATTATCCACACCATCAGGATGGAAATGGAGACAATGGTCATCAGGAACCACAAGAAAGGCATGCCGTAGTGGTCGCTTCCTACGGTGAAGAAACTGGGTAAGTGCCAGAGAGACCAGATGGCACCTATGACCAGACCCGTGACCAGGGCGCTGAATTTCTCCTGCAAGCGTGGGATGGCGAATGCCCGCCAGCCTGCCTCTTCGAAAATAGGAACAATGAAACTGACAGCAACCAGGATGGCGAATATCTGCCAGGTATTATTTGGGTTCAGTCCAAGACGGACGGCATTGTCCTGTATATTCGCGAAGCCGGCTTCCCACATCATCGCGACCGTCCATTTGTCTCCTGCCGCCAGATCGGATATCGCAAAAGCAACCAGCGTGACCAGAGGGTAAATCAACAGCGAGACGAATACCCAATGCCCGCCGACGCGCCAACGGAAGAGGCGTCCCGCCCACTCTTTCAAGCCCTCCCGGCCGCGGGTCACAGCCGTGACAATGACAGCCGCGACCAATGGCGTCCCCAAAAAGTAAAGTACATTCAGGATCGCAGGAGGCGGCTCGGAAATCAAACCCAATGAATAAGCGGCGCCTGCGATACCCTTCGGCCACATCAGGGTAAATACCAGGGTAAAGAAAACCCACAGATCGTGCTTTTTGATCCAATCGAGAATTGGGCTGTTCATAGTCATAACCCTTTTGAGAAGTAGCCTTTATAGCATGTTGAACGACATCAAGGTCTCTCGATACGCTCCGAAAATTACCAACAGTATCCCAATTACCAGGCAAATGATTTCTGGCTTTGCAAGCCGGACATCGCCCAGCTTCATCACTTTTATTGGCGCGAATTGCCAAAACCTATTGTATTGATAGATACCAAACCTTACTGAAGAAGCAACGATGAAGAAATATCCCAGCATTTCGATATTGCCAATGCTGAGCGCCAGCGCCATCCCATCACGGACGTTGTATTGCGTCATGTCAGAGGAGACGAAAGAATTCGTACCTGTGATGAGTCCAGTGAATATCGCAGCGAAGAGTGGATACAAATATCCCAGGGAGATCCCTTTGAATTGAATGAAATTCATTATTATCCCGAAGCCTGAGACCAGTCCCAGATTGAAAAGCAGGGTGAGTGCCAACTGTCCCCAAAAAGTTTGCGCTTCCCCCACCACCTGGCCGGATGTGGTCACAGGACTTCCTCGCAAGAAACCAACGGGAAGCCAGTAATAACTGATCAGAAAAACCGCGTTATACAACAGGGTATAAAATCCAAAGATCCAGAGAATGCGGCTATAAACGCTTCCTGATATCTTGACTTGAGGTGTGTTCATGTTTTTTCTCCTTTTATATTGATTGATTTGATATTCAAACTCGATTGCATATGGCATATGCCGTGTACCCGTTCCGCACTACATGCGATCTTCCCGCTTTACAGCCCAGACAACCATGGAAAAAGCGATCGCTGTACACACCGCCAGAACAGTCATGCCGCTCCATGCCGAGTCGAATGTGGCATTTCCCGCCATCGATTGGTTCAGGAGATCGACCAGGTAATAGCTGGGGACCAGGCGGACGATCATCTCAAAAGGCTCAGGCAAAGGCATTACTGTCGCCCAGGTGGGCAGAAGCAGGACGATCAGGAGAATACTTGACCAGGTGTTGACCTGAGCGATCGTTTTGAAAAACCCACCCATCGCCAATCCCACCAGGATCGAAAAGAGCGATCCAAGGAGAAGGGCCATCAGCGTAACCGGCCAGTTCCCGGTCCAGCCTTTATTGAGGATCATCATCGAGCCAACGACAACCAAGCAGACCACCATCCCCACCAGTGCCTTCCCGGCGACCACCTCCACCGGTCCTGCAGGAGAAACCAACAGGAATTTCAGAGTTTGCTTTTCTTTCTCTTCGACCAACAGGCTGGGAACTACAAAGACGCCTATGCCGACGATCGAAAGGATCAGCAGCATCACTGACATCAAATTACCGATATTTATACCGCTGCCGAACAAACCCGGTTTCTCACCGGCAGTATCAATCACCTTGATTTGAGCAGGCAGGGAATCATGACCGGCCAACATCCACAGTTTCTGGTCGATCAGCGTTTGAAATGCCTGGATTCCCCCACCACCGCTCCGGCTGTTGACATACACAGTTAACGATGGTTTTTGATCGCCGGCAATAGCTTCGTCAAATCCGGCCGGGATAACCAGGCCACCAGAAGCTTGCTTCTTCACCAAATCGATCACCTGTTGCTCAGTTTCCAGCTCATATAGAGCCACCCCGGACATGATGCGCAGTTTGGCCACCAGGCGCGAATTGGCTTCGTCATGTACGGCAATTTTCATAGTACCCCCAGCGCTCATATCAGAAAATACCAGGCGGAAGATGAGCCATAGGAAAATGGGCATCAACAGGCTCAGGAACAAGAGTTGGTTCTTTACCAAATCCACCAGATCTTTCCTTGCGATCATCCAAATGATGTGTAGATTTGCAAATCGCTTGTTCATTCTGCTAACCTCCTTCCGGTAAGCTGAACAAATACTTCTTCCAGGCTGGCCTCGGCAGAATGCGCGGTCAGGATCCGACCCGACGCAGCCAACTCGCCCAGACGCTCCCCGTTTTTCGTTTCATCGAACTGGATATAGATATGCGCGCCGTCCATCAGGGTCAGGTTGATGCCCCGCTTCCCATAGGAGGCTTTTAGACGGTCAGGGGTATCCAGTGCCACGATGTGACCCTGATTGAAAAAGGCGACCCTCCGGCAGAGATGTTCCGCCTCTTCCATGTAGTGAGTGGTCAAAAAGACCGTCATGCCCTGGTCAACCAGACTGGAGATCATCAGGCGGATTTCCCGAGCGGCGATCGGATCCAGGCCGCGGGTCGGCTCATCCAGGAACAGGACGCGTGGTTTATGCAGCAGTGCCCGGGCGATCACGATGCGTTGGCGCATACCATTGGAATACTTTTGCACCCGGTCATTTGCCCGCTCGCACATGCCAACCTGTTCCAGCACCTCTCCGACACGTTTCGAATCCACACCGTACAGGCTGGCGGAAAAAGCCAGGTTCTCCCACCCGCTTAAGCGTTCGTATAAGTTCTGTTCCTCGAAGACCACCCCGATGCAGGGTTTCAGCTGCTGCCTCTGACGGACGATATCGTAACCGGATACCCTTGCCCGGCCCCTGGTTGGATGGATCTGCCCGGTTAGCATCCGGATAATGGTGGTTTTCCCGGCGCCGTTTGGCCCTAAAAATCCGAAGATTTCACCCTCTTGAACGGTAAACGACAGCTCGTCGACAACCGGCCTGCCGTTGAACCTTCGTGATAATCCTTCCACTTCAATTGTGTTCATTTTTTCTCCTTATCAACGAACAAAAGTCGCCATGATGCCATACGCCCAGAGTAGGTGGCCGAACAGTGAGATCAGCGCCGCTGCCCACCAGGGAATGCCCTGCACGCGCCGGAGCGCGACTGCTCCCAGAACGACGGTCAACAGGTCGCACGCAATGGTATAGATTCCGATGGTATAGAAATTCCAGATCGCAGCCACAACATGTCCAAACTCGCCATTCATCGCCGCCGCCCACCAGTAAGGATGTCCACTGATCAGGTTGGCTGGCACGGTGAACAACAGTTCACTCCCTGAGGCGATCAGAATGGCCGGTGCGCTGGCAAGGGTCAGCGCATTCACGGTCCCCTCGAACGTGCCGCGGCCGCGCCACAATTTACTCAGGATGTGTGCCAGCCCCGGGACGGCAGCCAGCGTCAATAGGCTGAGGAAGGGGAAGATCGTGAACCAGATCGTCACCCACTGCTCCTGTCCCACTGGCAGGCGGCCATAGAAGCCCACATAGGTTGGGTCGGGAAGTTCGCGGCGCGTGCCCAGCCAGTCGCCGCCGGAGAGGACGGTTAGCAAAAAATTCAGGTAGGCGAGGCACAAGGTAAAGATGATCAGCATGACTGCCGGGCGGATGGAAGGCTGGCGTCCCAGTTCTTCAAACGTCGCCCGCGGTCGGGCGATCACACCCCAGACATATCCAAAGAATTGCTTCATCGGGAACTCCTTTCTCTTACAAAGCCATCTTTACCTGGCGGTCGTAGCGCGCATTGACCAGGTTACAACCGCGGTTGCCCGGCGCGTTGCAGACGCATCGCTTGGTTATGTCGCCTTTGGTGGCGGCATTGCAACCCACGCACTGCATCCCAGCGAAAGTCCACCACTTGCCCTGATATTTCCAGCGAATTTCGGCGCAAAGTTGGAAAGCCGCGTCTTTGGGAATGTCGGTTGTTATTTTATTCATCTTGAATTTCCTTTTCAGAATCTTCGGGAGCAACTTGCTCCACGGATAGCAGAGTCAGGTTCAGGTCACGGATGCGGGCCAGTAGTCCATGTAGAGCCGCCTGATCCACAATCGGTCCAGAGAGGATCGTTTCCCCCGTTTCGGTGTGGGTCACGGTCAGACCAGTGAGCCAATCCCATTGGGGGTCAAGGAAGCCTCTGACGCGAATGACATAATGATTAAACCGATAGGAAGACAGTTCATTTTTCATGCACACAGTCTATTCGTAAACCATTGTTGATGTCATGCATCCAAAGACGTATTCTGAGGTTTATCTTTAATGCAAAAAGCCAGCTCACAGATTGGTTCTGCTGGCTGGCTGTTTATAAAGAAATGTTCTGTTTACAGAAAGTCCAACTCGCGCGCCCGCGCCACACACTGTGTGCGGCTTTGGACTTCCAGTTTTCCGAAAATGTTATTGAGATGCTTCTTGACAGTCCCTGTGGCGATGAACAGTGCTGCCGCGATTTGTTGGTTGGAATTGCCCTCGGCGACGAGGCGCAGAATCTGCAATTCGCGTTCGCTTAATTGCTCAACCATGCCAGGAGGTGATTTTCTACGGGCAGATGTGTCCATGCCTTCTTCCTGCCGCAAAAAAGCATTCAGCAGTTTCCTCACATAGGTTTTGAGTTGTTCCTGGTTCCCGCGCTTTACGGAGTTTAGCCTGGTTCCGAGTTTCCTCTCATAATTACAAAGCAAAGCACGGACCGGCTCCCCTTCGTCCAGAAATAATCTCATGTACTCTTCCTGCAAAGCCATCTGGAGGGCATTGAGAAGCAACTCTTCCGCTTTGTCTTTTTCATTCTTCTTTTGGCAGATTATGGCTTGGAGCATACGGGTTTCAATAAGCCAATGGATACTCCCTGTTGACTCCGCAGATTGTATGATCTGATAGAGCATATCCCAGGCCTCATTGTATTTTCCGAGTGCAATTTGAATCCTGGTGAATTGGATGGCTTTATGGATGGCAACATATCCGATAGCATCTTCCTTGCCAATATCCTGGTTCCTGGTCCATTCGAGAGCTTTCTCAACATCCCCCATTTCTGCTTGCATCCTGGTTTTGGAAGCCATATATGAGTCAAGCTGAGAGGATTTCTGCCCTTTCAAAGGTTCAAGATTGAAGTCTCTCAAGACTTTTAAGGCATTTTTATTGTTCCCCCGGGCGCGCTTTAATTGGGCAAGCACAATATTTCCCACCATCGCAATCAAAAGTATATTGTCTTGTTCCATCAATTTAAAACCGAGATCGAGCTGGCGCTCCGCCTCTTCCAGGTTGTTCCATTGAAAAAGGATTTCTGCCAAGTCAAAGTGTAACAGACTGTAAGTTGGGATCCTTTCCAATCCTTCTTGTTCTGCAATTCTCAATCCGTCTTGATAAATCTCATAAGCGCGGTGGAGATGACCTTGGTTTTTTAACAACTGTCCCAGGTTGTGGGTTGCATCTACGGTTGATACTACGCTCTTTCCTAAGCGTGCATAGGCGACCGCTTGTGTGCAGGCCTGAATTGCCTCCTCAACGCGCCCCAATCCGCGATAGGCATTATATAAACCCAGATAGGTGAAGCCCAGAGCGTAATAGTTATCGGTCGGTGCTATCTGCAATGCCTGGTTAGCTAGCTCTACTGCTGTTTCCAGGTTCCCTTGGCGTAGCTGGATCAAGGATCTAAAGGCAAATATCTCTGCCTGAAGCGATAAAAACGATGAGGAGTTTTCTCCGAATTGTTTACCTTTGGACAGGGCCTCCTGAGCGTTTCGAACATAGCCCTCAGCTTCATCTCGCAAGCCCCCCAACCACTTTTCCCAGGCATAGATCAGGTTTAACCTCGGGTAAGTTCGTATCACATCATCGGGAAATTTAGCAAGCGACTCTGACACCAAGGAAGATGAACGAAATTTAAACACCAGCCACTGATCAGTGATCAATAGTGCGGCCTTGTCAAAATCATTTCCTAGCAGGTAATGAATAAGCGCCTCGTCATGCAAATGGTTGTCTTTGAACCAATCAGCTGCCTGTTCATGCAATCCTGGTACTTTTGCTGGATACCTCCGTGCCAGTTGATCGCGCAGCACATCTGCAAATAGATGGTGATAACGATACCAGCGCCGTTCATCATCGAGTGGGATGAGAAACAAATTGGAATGCTCTAAATTTACCAGTATTTCCTGTCCATCGCTGCGATTCGTAAGAACATTGCACAATGGGGCAACCATACGATCTAGGATAGATGTTCTAAGAAGAAAATCCCGCACTGCTTCGGGCTGGCGGTTGAGCACCTCTTCAGCCAGGAAATCCACAATATAACGATGGCTGCCCGTAAATGCCGAGATGAAACCCTGAACATCTTTCTGATCCTGCATGGAAAGTGCCGCCAGTTGCAGGCCGGTGATCCAGCCTTCGGTGTGGGCCTCCAGTGCGGCCACTTGTTCACTGGTCAAAGACAGGCCCATGACCCGATTCAGAAAAGAGGCAGCCTCATCCAGACTGAATCGCAGGTCGGCGGCGCGAATCTCAGTCAATTGGCCGTGTGCGCGCAGACGGGGGAGCGGCAAGGCAGGATCGGCGCGGGTGAGCAGAACCAGGCGCATCAGCGCAGGCAGGTGATCAAGCAGGTAAGTCATGGCGTCATGCACCGGCTGAGAATTAATGACGTGATAATCTTCAAGAACCAGTGCAAACGGTGTGGAAAGCGCACTCGCCAGATCGTTGATTAGCGCAGTGAGAATGAATTGAGTTGTGGGAGGCTGCGGCGACTGCAGGATCGCCAGCGTCGATTCTCCGATTCCCGCCTTGAGGGTACCCAGAGCAGATGTGAGATACATCAAGAACTGGGAGATGTCATTATCTTCGTTATCAAGAGAAAGCCAGGCAACAGGCATCCCGGATCCGGAGCCAGAGTGCCATTCTGCAAGAAGAGTGGTTTTCCCGGAACCGGCAGGTGCCGAGATCAATGTGAGGGGGCCGTTTAGTCCTGCTCGCAACCGCTCCACCAGTCTCGGGCGTGAAACCAGCTCCGGGCGCGGAAGCGGGAAATATAATTTGGTAGTCAGCAGGGAATTCGGCACGGGGGGCATCTCCGGTGTCTGCTAATCCCCTTAATGATAGCATAGATAGATCAAATTCAATCCTTCTTTGTGGGCCCGGTAGGATTCGGACCTGCGACCAAACGTATTCAGGCTCCATTCCGGTTCGGTTAAAAATATTCCGCTTTTTGGATTTTGGGGATGTGCTGTATACTTAATCCATGCCGGCTCCAATTTTGGCGACAAAACTGTACGTCCCCCCGCCACGTCCAGGCATTGTCCCGCGCCCGCGCCTTGTCGATCGACTGAACGAGTGCCTGGCGATGGGCTGCAGGCTGACGCTCATTTCCGCCCCCGCCGGCTTTGGCAAGACCACCCTGGTCAGCGAATGGATTGCCAGCTGCGGAATGCCAGTCGCCTGGCTGTCGCTGGATGAAGGGGACAACGATCCAGCGCGTTTCATCGCTTACCTGGTAAAAACGTTGCAGACGATACACGCGGGAATTGGCGAGGGGCTGCTGGCTGCACTCCAATCCCCGCAACCTCTGCAGATCGAAACCATTTTGACCACCCTGCTCAACGATATTTCCACAATCCCTGATGACTTTCTACTCGTCCTAGATGATTACCACTCGATTGATTCCCAGTCTGTGGATCAATCCCTGGCATTCCTCGTCGAGCACCAGCCGCCGCAGATGCATCTTCTCATCGCCACGCGCGAAGACCCACATCTCCCCCTGGCTCGCCTGCGCGCCCGAGGCCAACTGACCGAGCTGCGCGCCGCCGATCTGCGCTTCTCCCCCTCTGAAGCCGCCGAATTTCCTCTTTGGTTGACGCGGCTCATACTGCATGGCATCGTGGGGTAAATTGACCAAGAAGGCTGTATCTTGTTGGCCTTTTTTTATAATGCTTCCAGCCGGAATTATAATTTTTTCTTTTCATCCGATCATTCCTTTCCAATTATTATCAGCTTGGCTACCGCCCCGAATGGGTTTCCAATTGTACTGGAGACTTGGATTTATGCTTGCAGCCAGTCCAAGTGACGACTGGCTGCAGGGGCATGCTTTTAGGTTTCGATAGCGACCACGATCTTTATTTTGAAGAGGCTTGGTTTGCTGCTCTTCTCTCGCTTAGTTCAGCCTCCACCTTTTGGAGTGTGTTTTTATCCAGGTTGTATCCGAACCCGAAGATCAGGGCCGAAGCTGCAAAAAAGAAAATCGGGAAGCGGATGGTAAGCCAGATGATCGCAGTGACAACGTTCACAGATGCCAAAGACCGTAAACTGGAAATCCTCAAGATCCGCCAGCCGGATCCGATCCTGATCACCGCCGATGAAGCGGCAGGCGTTGTACTTGTGGAAGGCACCTTGCCGCGCAAGACTTGCGACCGCATGGCCGCTTCGTACATCAACTTCTATACCTGCAACCGCGGCATCATCCTGCCAACTTTCAATGACCCCCACGATCGATTGGTGATGGATTTGCTTCAGAAAGCCATGCCCGACCGGAAAATAGTGGGGGTGTACGCCCGGGAAATTCTGTTGGGTGGAGGCAATATCCACTGCATCACGCAACAGCAACCAAGAGAATGACTCTCCTCCGAAAACATAAGGGCTGTATAAGAAGTAAGTTTAGACAGCCCCGGGCGAGCAAGTACGATTTTGGAAACATGGATGATTCTTCGGTACTCCCAGGGGGATCGAAGCGCAATTTGCATCCTGGTCCCCGTTGAGATGTGAGAGGACCCGGGAATCAAAACCCGCCTGAATCAGCGGGCGGTAGTGCCCCCAACCGGGAGCGACTTCATCCCCTATCGCAATGAAAAGATAATTGATGAGGAAATACGTTGTAAATGAATACTATAACCGATGACCGTTTTTCAAACGACCAGTTGTGCTGATCAGATCCCGCTTGTTCTTCCTTATTAAGTTTGATATACCTCATCGTGGTGATATTAATCCAAGGTTCAGGCTTATCCATGTATAATCAATTCAATGCAATGGCGTAAGGTGAATGAATAAGCCGTGTTGGAGCCTATGGAAGACCAGGAACCCCTCGTTCAGAGCATCCGTTCAGTACAGCATTTTCGCAACCTGAGCCTGCGCGACTTGCGCACGATCGTCACCAGTGGACAGGTGCAGCGTTTTCCTGCCGGCGCGACCATCTTCACGGAAAGCGACCCGTGCGGGGGCATGTTTGTATTGATCAAGGGCCGCGTGCACCTGTGCAAGCTCGGCCCGCAGGGGCAGGTCAATATCATGGGGGTCATCGGACCGGTGATCATGTTCAACGAAGTGGCAGTCCTGGATGGCGGTCCGAACCCATTGACGGCCATCGCCATTGAGAATTGCCTGGTCTGGCAGATCGGGTATGAAGCCTTTCAAAGCCTGCTTGAAAAGATTCCCCAGGTGGGGCTAAGCCTGCTGCGTGTGCTCGCCCGGCGCAACCGGGAAATGATCACCCTTTATGAAGACTTGTCCTTCCGTTCGGTCGTGGCCCGCACATCAAAACTGCTGCTCGACTTGAGCGAGCATGGTCAGCATCCCATCGACCGGCACGCTTGTTCCATTGAGCAGATGGCGTCTCGCATTGCCACAGTTCCCGAGGTCATCAGCCGCTCACTCAACGTGATCAAAAGCTCCGGAGCCATTTGCGTCTCCCGTACTGAGATTTCAATCACGTCGCATGAGATACTGTCTGGCCTGGCCGAGGTTGTTCCACAGCTTGGGGAAAACTAGCCCGCTCAGGAACTTTCCCCCAACCTGGAAAGGCCTGCTCGGTCTGTCAGGACGAATTCTGTCCGGGTCACATTGATCAGCTTCTTATCTGCGAAACGGTACAGGACGCGGCAGACCATTTCGCGCGTTGTTCCGATCCGAATTGCCATATCATCCAAGGTCAACGACCGCTCAATAGCCTGCTCTCCAGCAGTGTCAAAGTGGTCGAGTAGAAGATGAGCCAGGCGCTCGGCCACCGGCTGGAATGCCAGATCATCGACGATGGTACTAGCGCGCTGCATGCGCTGGATCATCACGTGGCACAACTCCCAGCTCATCCGCCTATGTTCGATGAAAATCGGTTCAATACGGTTCCGCGACCAGAGAAAAACGCGCGATGGGCAATTCGCCTCCAGTGTCGCGATGAGAGGCGCGTTTTCCTGGAAGAAAGCCAATCCCCAAAACAACTCCCCTTTCCCAAATGTTGTTACCAACAGATTACGTCCTTCGCGGGAACCCTTGACCGCATCCAATTCCCCTTCAACCACGAAGAACAAGTACGGCCAAACATCTCCTTGCAATGCTAGTACTTCTCCTTTTTGAAGTTCCTTGGGGGTGCCCAATTTAATAAGGAGATTCAGGTCTTCTTTTCCCAATGATGCAAAAACGAGATGGGTATGCAACAAGTCTGTCAATGATTCCATGCCAGTCATTATATCAAGAGTCAATTTGCTTTAAAGCAAAGACTACCTGAACCTGTTTGTGCTATCTTTCACACAACAGGAGTAACGATGACGCGATATGCATATTTCCTCCACTTGTTTCTTGGCCTGATTTTCCTGACCGGGTGCGGTAAACGAGCTTCAGTCTGCCCGGTAAGAACCGGTACGCCGAGTTTTCTCACAATCCCGCCAGGAGAGCTACCCACACCCACGTCCAGGCCTGTTCCTGCGCCGGCCGTGATGGATATCAGAGGCAAAACCATCACTGTGGATAAGGTCGTTGAGGGTCACTTGTGCAACGACACCTGGAGCGGGACCGTGTACGTCTCCTGCAATGTCCAGGTTTATCCCTGGAAAGATTCCCCAACTTTCCTAAATAACTGCAACTTGAACATTGAACCAGGAACGGTAGTCTACGTGGCTCATCACAACGATACGGCCTATTACAACGGCTGTTCATCGTGTCACACCGGCGAAGTCGCCGAACCATAACCAATCCAAAAGGAGAATGAATTATGAAAAACAAGAATGTTTTGGGAGGCATCCTGGCTTCCATCGCCAGCCTGATGGGCATCATCGGGCATATGTTCCTATTTATGAAGTGGTACGTGGTAGGGATGCACACCCCCTCCGCGGAACCGGGATGCGAGATCCTGCTGAAATCCATCCATCCCCTTTTGGCGGATCTGGGCATCCTTGCCGGGGTGATGTTTGCTGTCAGCGCGTACGGTTTCTTTACAAAAAAGGATTGGGCATATCCCCTTTCCGTAGTGGCGCTAGTACCAGCACTTCTAGGTGCCTGGTTCATCAACGTACCGTACATGGCTGCCGGCCTGCCCCCGGTCTATTTCATCCTCTTCTGGCCATATGTGGTGCTCTATTTCCTGATCCTGAAACTGGTAGGTAAGGTCTCCTGGAGCCAGACCCTGCTGGCACTGCTGACCGGTATTGCCTTTATTTTCTGCTGGATGAACGGCGTTGCCAGTTGGAGCCGGATGGTTACCGTTGGGGCGCCGATCTTCACCCTGGTGCAGAAATTGCACTGGGTGGCGATGCTCGGCTGGGCTGTGGTGACGGTCGGGATCATCCTGAAAGGCAAGGAATGGATGCGCATGGTAGGGATCGTTTCCGCAGTGACCGAGCTGGTGGTGGGTATCCCGCTGGCGATTGCCACAGGCCAGGAGTTGGGACGCTTCTCCCTGTTCGCGTTGGGACCGATCGCGTGCCTCGTCCTCCTCGTCATCCTGATCTGGCCGGGATTGTGGCAACGCTGGACCCGGACGAAAGAAGAAGCGCAGACATAAAACAGGGTACACGATGTTCTATTCCACAGGGACGATATGCAAATCGTCCCTGCCTTTCTTTTATTATGGTTTACTCAAATTGACAAAAGTCAAAGACTCTCCGCCTTCTTTGTGATATTTTTAACTAATGAACACTCCTCTCACAAGGAGTCAATTGTGCAATTCATAAAAGAACGTTTTAATTACTTGTTCAAATCCACCAAGGGTCTGATCCTGGTAGCCATTGCCATGATTGGCTTGGAGACAGCCATTTTCGGGATGCTCTCCGGACCGATGGCCGAGATGGGCATACGCGATTTCGTAATACGTGTCTTCAAGATGGATCTCATCCAGGCTGAACGCGAGGGGCGCATCATCATCCTGTATCATTCCATTGCAATGGCGGTGGTCGCCATCGAGACCTACATGATCACCAGCCTGCTGAAAATGAAAGAGTTTTATAAGACGGCCGTGCGCGTGCTCATCACCGTCGGCTACCTCCTGACCATGATCTTCGGCATGGGCTTCGCCTACTGGGGTCATAACTGGGCGTTGCACGGATTGTATATCGCCGGACTGAGTTTGATCTTCTTTGCCGGAGTCCTGCTGGTGATCGCCCTCTGGCCATGGAACAAAGATGTTTACCAGCAGGATAAAACCTACGCCAGCACTAAAAAAGGCGTGGATATGGAGCGCGTGGCCTTTTTCGCAGCTGCACTCACCACGGTCCTTTCAGCATTGTTCGGCGCAGTCCCAGGCGCTTACTATGGCAACGGCTTCGAGACCTTCCTGGCTGAGAACATCATTCGCCTGCCCGAGAAGAGTGTGATGGACCTGTCGGTTATCGGCCATCTCCACATCATGCTGGCGCTCATCGCCATCATGATCACCCTGATCGTCGGTCGCTGGCTCAATTTCAAAGGCATCCTACACAAGATCGCCATGCAGCTGATGATCCTGGGTACCATCGTACTCAACCTGGGCGTCTGGGGCGTAGTCACCCCGCTCGAACCCATTGCCCACATGATCATTTATGTCGGGGCGACGCCATCCATGCTGGCTGCGCTGCTCTTGCTTATCTGGGGATGGAACCGTCTAATTCATGAAGGCACGGCTCACATCCAGAAACCCAATCTTGGCCAAAAATTAAGCGCATTGTTGCGCGATCCGCTCCGTTTTGGTCCACTCTGGCAGATGCTTTTTATGAACTTTACCACTAGCTTTATCGGCATTTTCATGGCTGTCAAACTGGATGAGATTTTCCGAGTCTGGCCCGCACACGAAGAACGCATTGAACTGACCGGCCACTGGCACGCCCTTTCCGCCATCATTGCCACCATTATTCTTCTTTACTACGGTGACATGCTCGGATTCAAGGGAAAACTTCGCCAGTTCTACGGCTGGGCTATCATCGTCTTCTCTGATATCGCCCTGGCGGCTGTGACCGTTTTCGAAATGAAGCGTCTCTTCATAACAGAGGCCGTACAACAACCACTGGTCAACGGACTAATGTACGCCATTGATTTCGGCTTAGGTATATTGCTGCTGCTCCTCGCCATTTTGATGATCTGGCGTTTGCTTGACTTGTTCAAGAAGAAAGGACGCTGGTCGGAAGAAGTCGATCACGAACTGTCCGAGGAGGTGAGCAAATGAAGCGCTCAGTCCTGATCGTTATCCTGCTCGCTGCAGTTTTGGTCTCCTGCGCTCCCGTGGACTTGAATGCTCCGATCCCTACCTATGCGACACGCGTGGATCCTGAAGCGTGGGGTCTCGTTCCGTCGGGATCCTTCCTCGAAGGTCAGTTCGATCACCCTGCATCGATCGATTACGACTACGAAATGATGGTTACTGACGTGACTGTCTTACAGTATGTGAACTTCCTGAACAAAGCTCTGGCAGACGGTGCTCTCAAAGAAGATGGTGAGCAAATCGTCGGTTTCTACCCCGGCGACCCGTTCCATGGGGTCAAGCACGAGGTCGAGATCACCGCCACCGACTACATATTCATTCCCTTGAACGACCCCGCTTCCCGATTCACCTTCAACGGCACCACGTTCTCGGTCCTCGCAGGTTATGAAAACCATCCGATGACCAACGTCTCCTGGTTCGGAGCCTGGGGCTACTGCGGGTACTACGGCTTTAGCCTGCCGACCGAACTTGAATGGGAGAAGGCCGCCCGTGGGTCTGTGGACAATCGTCCTTTCCCCTGGGGCAATGAAATCGCCCGCAACAATGCCAATTTCTACGCCAGCCGGGACCCGTTTGAAGACATGAGTTCCTTCGGCTCGCGCACCACGCCGGTTGGATTCTATAACGGCAATACCTATAACGGTTATGTTACACTCAACTCCGCCAGCCCATACGGCCTTTACGACATGGCCGGGAATGTCTGGCAGTGGACCGGGGACGTAAATGAAGGTCAGCACTACCGCTATATGCGCGGCGGCTCGAAAGACACCTACGATATGGATCTGCGCGTTTGGGTGCGGAACAATGCCACCCCTACCTATTTCAGCCCGGGCGTAGGATTCAGGTGTGTAAGAAACCCTTAAGCGAAAGCTCAAGGATTGGGAAATCCTTCATAATCGACCATCCCGGTTCCTTCAAGACCGCATCCTTGATCCTTTTTCATATAACATGGAGTATTGCTTGAAAACCATCCTTGTCAAATTTCATCTTTACTGGCCGTTAATCAAGTCTCTGCAGACCGGGTTGCTGCTTGCCACCGGCCTCGCTGGTTATATGTGCGCCCGCTGTCCGGTGATGCACTGGTATGATTTCCTGGGCCTGGCAGTGAGTTTATTCCTGGCGATTGCCGGAAGTACCATTATAAACATGTGGTACGACCGCGACATCGACGCGGTCATGAACCGCACCCACCATCGTCCCTTGGCAGATGGTCGGGTATGCCCCTCCGAAGCCTTACGACTTGGGCTGGTATTTTCCGTGTTGGGTGTTGGACTGGCAATCGTCATGTCCCCTCTCTACGGGTTGATCGTCTTTGCTGGGTTGTTCTTTGACGTGGTGGTTTACACGCTCTGGCTCAAACGGCGCACAAGCTGGAGCATCGTCTGGGGAGGGATATCAGGGGCGATGCCTATCCTGGCTGGACGCGCTTTCGGTACAGGTACCATAGATGGTATTGGGATCCTGCTTTCTCTGGCCGTGATATTCTGGATCCCCACTCACATTCTCACCTTTGCCATGCGTTACAGCGACGATTATAAAGCCGCAAAGATCCCAACATTCCCATCTGAGTATGGCTTCCAATTCACCCGCATCTCGATCGTCATATCCAGTGTGATCGCAGCCCTCTCCATTAGCACAGCTGGCATCTTAATCGGGATCCAATGGGGATTCGTTCGGCTATTGGCGGTGTTGTCCGTCGGGTTGATGCTCCTGGCCACTGCCATGGTCTTCCGTCCCTCTGAACGGATCAACTTCGGGCTGTTCAAGTATGCCTCGTTGTTCATGCTCAGCGCCATGGTCCTGTTGTCGCTTTGAGTCAGTCTGAATAAAATGATCAAGATCACAATCCTGAATCGGATCATCTTACTCGCAACCGGGCTACTGGCTGCATGGCAGATTGCCGTTGGCATCGACCACTTGGGCACCCTCCCCATCGTCGCCTATACGGTCGGCTTTGGGGTGCTGCTCGTGGCAGGGTTGCTGCTGCTCATCTTGGGTTTCGAAGTGCTGGACAGTCCAATTGTGGTCATCGTCTCGACCATCATCCCCCTCAGTCTGTCCCTGGGATTGATCTGGGACCATCTTCCAGCATTTCGCATCCCTTACCTGTTTTTTGTGCTGCTCGGCTTTCTGGTCATCATCGTCACCCGCCTTGTCCCGATAAAAAATAAGCTGCCGGTGATCGCGTTGGCCCTTGTGCATGGCATCGCTGGCATGACTATCTTTCTCCTGCCCATCATCCTGGCATTTTCAGGACGCATCGCCCCCCGCTTTGCACTGGTTGGCTTGGGTGGCGCCCTGATCGGCGTGGGAGGGCTGCTGCTCTCCTTCCTCAAGACGGGCAGACCCATCCTCTCCCGCAATACCATCCTGAAGGTTCTGCCTGGCTTGCTTTTATTGATGACAGCCGCCTTTGTGTTCGGTTTTTCAGCAGCCTGATTCTTATCCTGGGAGCTAACTCTGTGGAAAAAACATCGAAGTGGACGCCTGCAACGAAGAAAATATGGCTGCATTTAACTGCAGGGATCATGTGGTCAGGCGTGGGCATCATGCTAACCGTCTTCGCTGTCACCTGGTTGGGTCTGGTCCATTCATGGACAGTCCTACTGTTGATCTCAGCAGGTCTGCTCCTGGCCGCGGCGATCTATTTCTTCGGCTTCTCAAAACTGGCTTTAAAAAATGTCCAGCGCATCATCGCCATCCCCAAGGAACGAGTCTGCCTGTTTGCCTTCCAGAAATGGACAAGTTACCCCCTGGTGCTGGTGATGGTCGCAATGGGAATCTACCTGCGACGCTACTCCCCCATCCCCAAGCCTGACCTGGCGATCCTGTATCTTGGGTTGGGCGCTAGCCTGTTTGCATCCAGCCTTCAATACTATTCCCAAGTGCTTCGCACCGCCCAAACATAAGTGTTGACTATCCAATTGGGTTTTCCGGTTGGAAAATTTTATATCCAAAACTTGAAAAGGAGAATAAAATGTCAAGAAATATGTGGTGGGCTAAACTGTTGCGTATCGTCGGGATCGTTTTCATGAGCCTGACCGCGCTCTTCACCATACTGGGTGGCGCAGGCACGACCTGCGTGGCTCTCAACCCGACTGGCTTCGGGGATACCTTTGCGCCGATCGCCAAATTCCAGTGGCTGTACATCCTGTTCGTCCTGGTCACCGTCGCCATTGGCGTGATGGGCGTGCGGGCGGTTGTCCTACTGGTAAAGGGTAAGAAGAACGCCTATCGCTATTCCTTGATCGCCCTGATGATGGGGACGGTCGTTGGTGCCATCCATATGGCTTTCTCGCGCAACTTGCGTGGCGGGTCTTCCATGCCGGTGGATATGGTTGTTTACACCACAGTTCTGACCCTCATCATCTTCCTGCTCTTCCGCATCCCTGCCATCTGGCAGGGTGTGAACTTCGAGAAACCCGAAGACGAGAATAAGAACGGCAAACAGGCAGCTGCCATTGCCCTGGGTGCCTGCGGATTGTTGTCTTTGACCATCCAGTTCCTGATGGCTCCCACCCACACCATCGGCGGAATCAACTACGCTGACGTGTGGCACACAACATTGACGGTTCTCGGCTTGGTTCTGATCCTGGGCAGCATAGCGATGGCAATCTATACCAAATTCGCCGTTGCTCGGCGACAGGCACTGGAAATGAAGTAATCCCCCAGCGAGACAAATCACATAATGTAAAAAACGGAACTCCCCTGCGATGGATTGTCGTTGGGGAGTTTTTGTTGAGATCAAAGCAAATGTATTTTCTCTGAGCGCTAATGGCTGTCACAACGCAACCTGACTCGCTGGGTTGAAAATACAATACGGTAAAACCAACCGCACCACCTCCACGATCAACATCTTCGATATCCAAATTGGTTTGCTTTAGGTAGCGCGTTAAACCTGGTTTACTACAGCCACGATACAGCTACCAGAAGAGAAGGCATAGAAAACATGGAAGATATAGTCATTTTTCCCCCAGGTATTGTACTCACTGGGACAAAACAACACCATATATAGGGGGTATACAGTTCTAAACCCAACTCATTATCGCTTGGTCGATGGTTCAGATTCTGTAAGGCATTCTCATTTATAGAGCTTGTTTCCGAATCTATAAATTAAAGCATAATGCCCCTATTATCAATTAGGGGCATTATCTAAGTACCTAATTCCATTCAACTGTCAAAACTTTACTACCGTACAAATAGGTGCCCCCAAGCGAACTCGAACCGTTGTGGCTGTAAGTTATTGTGAAATGGAAATAAAAATCCCCTCGAGGGGATTTTTGATANNTGGAGTCGAACCAGCGACCAAGCGATTAAGAGCCACCCGGTAGTCTTTCCACAGGTTCTGAACTATGTTTTTTTATATTTGGGGATTTCTCTTTGTATATCGTCGCAACATTGTTGTGATGAGAAAATCGAAGTAAAATCAGAATAAATGTTCTTGTAGTGATCTATTCTCTACACCAAATCTACTCTTGCAATATATAACAATTTTGTTATAATAAGGACGCAGGCCTATGTGGCAAATTCACTTCTACGAAGACCGCCGCGGCAAAAGCCCGGTGCTGGAATTCATCAACAGCCTGTCCCCAAAGGACAGGGTAAAGGTTAACAATATCTTCCGCCTGCTTGAAGAATTCGGCACCAACCTGGGTATGCCGCACGCCCGTCGGATCGAAGGCCGGCTATGGGAGCTCCGCCCTGGCGACAATCGCTTGTTTTACTTTCTCTACCTGGAGCGCAAGTTCGTCATCCTGCACGGTTTCCGCAAGCAGTCCATGAAAACTCCTGAGAAGGAAATCGCCACTGCTCTGCGCAGGATGAAAGAAATATCGGAGGAATGATATGACCCCTGTCTCGAAAAAGAACTTCAAGGATTGGCAAGCTGAACAGCACCATGACCTTGATTTCGTCGCGGCAGAACGCGAACTGGAACCCGGCTATCAGGTTGCCCGCCTGCGCATCCAGCGCGGCCTGACCCAGGCGCAGTTGGCGGAGATGGTCGGGACGCGCCAGCCATCGATTGCCAGGCTGGAAAATGGTACGAGCGTGCCCAGCCTTTCCTTTCTGGACCGCATCGCCAAGGCATTGGATGTCCGGGTCGAACTAAACTTCGTTCCGCGAGTTTGAAATAAATCCAGAAACATAGATCTCCTGACCGTTATTTCAGTCAGGAGGTCTTCCATTTGTGGGCCCGGAAGGATTCGAACCTTCGACCTTGGGATTAAGAGTCCCCTGCTCTACCAACTGAGCTAACAGCGCGTATTGTGTCCCTGCGAGGAGTCGAACCTCGATCTAGGGTTTAGAAGACCCTCGTTCTATCCATTANNACGCTACCGTACCAAATATGGGGTATCGGCTTCCTGGGGGGCAAAAACTGACATCAACCCGACAGCAGCTCATTCGTGAGCGGTTTCACAATCTCCTCGATCATCCGGGCGGCCTGTTGCTGGGAACGAGCCATTGCATGCCCATAAATGTCGGTCGTGACGCTCGCCTTGGAGTGACCTGCCCTGCTCTGG
>DBFP01000025.1:0-157 GCA_002294405.1 Anaerolineales bacterium UBA877
GATTCTCCATGGGGTCCACGGACTAGAGCTTCAAATGAGATGATTTTCCGTTTGCTGGCATCCACGATGGGTTGAAAAGCGAAACTGAATTCAAAACCAAGGTCACCACTTATATTGTATGGAAAGGTGTTCAAGGCGCGGCTGTATTGTAATTGCA
>DBFP01000025.1:207-6423 GCA_002294405.1 Anaerolineales bacterium UBA877
CTGTTGGGTTCAGATGGAGAGTGAGTTATGGTTTGTTGAGATATACCATTTGCCAGGCAGCTTCGTCCTCGATGCGTCCTCCGGTTACCGTGGAGGCTCCCACGAAAACAGCCCATGGATTCCCAAGTTCTGCCAGTGAGACTACAGTACAGGCAAAAAGACCCGAATGTTTAGCCGGGTGCCACCCGCTCGCCGGCTTACCCGTCCGGGCTTCATACGCGACGAGACCCTGGTCGGTCAATGCTTTCATCCGCAGGTTGTAGGTGACTTCCGGAATGGTGGTCCCCCTCATTTGCGCACATAGATTCAGGTTCCCCTGCAAGTCCTCGCCGAGGTAAACCCCAACGAGATCCCCACCGGGTAAAACCTGGCGGGTGGAGAAATCACCCGCAGGGTCCAGTTGGACCGGGGCAATCGCTTGACCGGTAGGATCCACCCAGGAGGCAGGGTTGTTAATGTCACCTTTATGGATGATTGCCAGTGTTGAATTTGTTATCGGGGCAAAGGTTTCATTTGCACGGACGAAGCTTTCCATCAGGTTACGCAAAAGGGGTAACTGGCTGCGATAGGCTTTCACCGCAAGGTCTTTAAGTCCCGTATCCTTGGGAGTCAAATCCAGGCGGTACCAATCGGGGGAAAGCGCATATAAGATCGCAGGGGGAGTCAGGCTGGCGGTGGGATGATAACCCTTTATTTCCGGGAAATCCGGGCGGTGTACAAGATAGGTTAATTGTGTTGGATGGTAGGCTGGGTCCTTGTGTTGATAAAGTGTGAGAGCCAGGCGGGTGAACACATTCAGCCCCCAATGGTCCGGATGTACGTCTTGCGGATGCGGGTAAACGATAAGGTCCGGACGGTACGCCTCAATGATCGAGCTTAGGTCAGACAGGTAGTCTGCACCAGCAAATACCGATTGTGGATTGTATGTGATTGCATACGGGCTTTTGGTGTCCCCGCTGTATGGTGATCGATAGGGGTTGGTCGCTGCCCAATATTCATTCCACAGAGCTGGCGTTCCCCGGTCGGGAAAACTTAAAAAATAAACCTGTGCCGGCGGGATGCCCAGGACGCCCAAAGCGGCCAGGGACTCCAGTTGGCGTAACTCTCCCATGCGGATAAAATCTGCGTGGCGTGGATAAATTTTCCAAAAATCCTGCATGGTGGCAAAAAGGTAGCCATCCCCGTTGGTTGCAATGACTACTCGCACCTCAATCCCTGCCCGCTGTGCTGCCAGGATCATTCCCGCTGAACTTAGCGTTTCGTCATCGCAGTGGGGAGCCAGGATGAGTAATCGCTTGTACCCATCCAGTACGAATGGTTTCAAATCCGCTGCGGATACTCCCGGGTCCGGCAGGCTTAATTGCCTGGTTAGCAGCATCACCCCTGCCAGAAATATTAATATCGGGAGAACCCTTCTCCCGGGTGCCTGCTTTATTTTCTCAGCTTCAGTCATTCTGGTTCACTTATCATTTACAGGGAAATAATGATCTTCTTATGGTCCAGCCACAAGGCAGCTGCTGAGACCCCGACCACAAGGACGGCTGCCTCCAACACCACCAGCCAGGGAGGTGCAGCTTGATAAAGGGCTGGCAAACCAGGCATAAAGAACACCCCAATGATCACATAGTGAAAAAAATACAACACCAGCGGATTCTTACCCCAGGCTGTGAGGAAGCGTCTCTTCCAGTAGAATCGCTCGCTCAGCCAGTTAAAAATGTGGAAAATCAGGGCACTCGCTCCAAGGCAGATCAGGACATAGGAGGACGAGACCCGGTGTTTGCTGACCGGTAGAAGGAAACCCAGCGCGATTCCCGCCGCCAGGATCGCTGTGGATGCCCATGGAAACGCCTTTTTCCATTTTCCTTCGCTGTGAAACAGGTCCGCCAAACATGTTCCCAGGATGAGCATGGCACCCCAGTTAAGCGATCCAAACAATCCACCGTGTGGAGAGCGAATGGTCAGGTCAAGCATGAAATGATCAAGGATGACCTGGTAAATAATCAGGATCCCGGCGCCGATGATCAGGCGGTAAACTGTCCGCAGGCGGATGACGACCAGCGTAAATAACCCTGCCATCCCGATGGCTTGCAGAACCCCCCAGTTAATCCCGCTGGAATTCTCCCCCATCGCCGTTTCACCTGCCGAAATGAGTGCCCCCATTCCAACGATCGCCAGATAGCGGACAAAAAACTGGTTGGAGGTTCTCAGGGGTCCTTCCCGTTTCATCCGCTGCTGAAAGGACAACCCATAAGTGAGACAGATGGCAAAAATGAACAGCGGGGCGATAAGGTCAACGAATGTAAAGCCGATATCGTTGGAGTGTTTCAACCAGGCAGGAACGATGGTCACCCCACCCAGGTAATTTGCGAGGACCATGGTCAGGACAGCAAAGCCTCTAAATTGGTCAATGGATGAAATACGTGATGGTTTCATCGCTCAAATTATAAGTCACGATTTATTATATTGGCAGGTCATCCAACAACAGGTAACTTTTCTTCTCTCCCTGCAATCTAAATAAGATAATTAATATCTTTTTACATTGACATTGGTTCCCGGCTGCACTATACTCGGTTCAGGAAAAAGACCCGCCCGGATCAATTGCTCGCTTGGCAGCGAATTGGAGATAAAAAAATGGAATTCAAATTAACCTATGCAACCATGTTCAACCCCCCGGATGAATTACACTCCCGCTTCGATACAGCATTGGCGAAAGTCAAGTCCTCCCTCGGGAAGGAGGTTGCCATGCTGATCGATAACCACGACCTGTTTGCCAGCGAAAAAATTGCAGACCTTTCTCCGATCAACAGGGACTGGACCTTGGCTCTCATTCAAAAGGGGGATGAGGGACATGCCCAGCAAGCCCTGGAGGCTGCACGCAAAGCCTTCCCTGGGTGGAGCCGCACACCCTGGCAGGAACGTGTCCGNNGTGATCAGCCCGTTCAATTTCCCCTTTGCCCTGACTGGCGGACCCACGGGTGCCGCCCTTGTAAGCGGTAATACGGTGGTGATCAAACCTGCCTCTGACACTGCCTGGGTCGTGCGCCTGCTTGTTGAATGTTTCCGGGATGCAGGTCTGCCTGACGGCGTGCTCAATTTTGTCACTGGTCCGGGCAGCACATTGGGGCAGGCACTCGTGACCTGCGCCGTCGACGGCGTGACATTCACCGGATCGTTTGACGTGGGCTCAAAGATTTACAAGGATTTCTCTGCCTGCAATTGGATCCGCCCGATTATCCTGGAAATGGGCGGCAAGAATGCAGCCATCGTTTCCGGTCACGCGGATTTGGAACGCGCCTCCCTGGGGATCATCCGTTCGGCTTTTGGTCTGCAGGGTCAGAAATGCTCGGCTGCCTCACGCATTTTCATCGAAGAACCGGTATATGACGAATTGATATCCCGCCTCAAATCCATGACTGAAAATTTGGTCCTCGGGGATCCGACCGACCGTAGTGTATATCTTGGGCCAGTGATCAACCAGGGGGCATATAAAGAATACCAGGGATACTGCGCAGAAATTACGAGCGGTGGCGGTAAATTTTTAACCGGTGGCCGGGTGCGAACAGGCGGTCTCTTCGACAAGGGCTGGTTCTGTGAGCCAACCCTGGTTGTTGACCTCCCCTTGCAGCATCGGCTGTGGCAGCACGAGATGTTCCTGCCCATTACAACCATCAGCAGGGTCAATAACCTGGAAGAAGCAGTGCAGCACGCGAACGAAGTGAAATACGGCTTGACCGCCGGTTTTTACGGCAGCGATGAGGAAAGCGGATGGTTTTTCGATCAAATCCAGTCAGGCGTGGCATATGCCAATCGACCGCAAGGAGCCACCACAGGTGCCTGGCCGGGATTCCAGCCCTTCGGCGGTTGGAAGGCCTCCGGTTCCAGCGGTAAGAATTCCGGGGGGCACTATTACCTGCCTTTGTACATGCACGAGCAGATTCGAACGACAATCCGTTAAACAATATAGGAATTTGTGCCTGCAAGCCTCTATATCAATAATATCCAGAATATTTTCCGCTGGGGGAATACTCTCCCAGTTAAAGAAACTTCGGGTGGCGATCCCTCTGCCTCCCGAAGCTGTTTTTTATCCGCCGCCGATCACTGCCAGCACCCGGATGACATCCCCCTCTTGAATCACGTAGTCCTTGGATTGTTGCACCTCGTTGACCACCACCAGCGCCACCACCTCCGGGACAATCCCAAGGGACTCGAGAGTCTGGCGGACTGTTCGTCCGGTTTCGACCTCGACCTCGGCCTGTCCGCCGACCACATCCCGCAGGGATCCGCTTGGTCGAAGAACGGCAGGCATTTCAAGCCACCATTGCCTTCAGGCCCAGGGCTTCAATCGTCTCAGTCTTTGGCAGCCCCTGCAGCGTCCAACCTCGCTGTTCGTAGTACATGTCCAGCAGGCGGTTGACATCTTCAAGCTTGGTGATTTGACCCTGGGTTGCCCCGCTTTTTGGAGCATCTTGATAAAAGCGTGGAGATGGCATGTCCCAGGCTCTGTCAAAGCCTTCATTCTCCCGAGCCCAGAACAGGCGGGTCAGATTCCAGATCCGCTCTCCAACTTTCTCCAGATCCTGCCAGGACCGGTGAATGCCGGTGATGGCTTCCAGGGCTGGCACATATAATTCACGGTCAATGTTGAGCTCCACCCACTGCAGCCGGCAACCGCCCAGCACATCGAACATCGGGCGGAAGTTTTGCAGCCAGATCACCCGGGCTACTTTTTCGGGGGTGACCAGATCGCGGCCGACCTGTAGATCATAGGTGATGGCCCAGGAGCGGTTGTGGTGCGCCCCCACGTCGCAGGTCATGTATGCCAGCAGCATGGCGGTGGCGTTGTGGGTGGCATAGGCAGACTGCTCCATCCCTTTTACTTGGATGGCAAACTTTTCGCTACCCTTCCCCACTTTTTGGGAAGCCCGTTTCACTCCCTCGGCTAGCAGTGCCCCGAACCCTTCACGACGGGCAATTTTTTCGATCAGCTTAAAGGTCGCCTCAACATTGCCAAACTTGAGGTCCAGCCCGTCCGTATCTTTCTTGGTAAAGATTCCTTTTTCATAACATTCCATCGCCCACCCGATGGCGTTGCCGGCGCTGATGGTGTCAATGCCCAGGTTGTCGCACAGAAGGTTGGCCTGTGCCACGGCTTCGATATCGTCAATGCCCANNGAAACGACAATGGTGGTGCCGTAGCGCGTCCAATCCTTTAAACCCTCGGCATCCTTGCAAGCCTTGTACAATGCCATTCCAGCCTTGCGGTAGCCTTCTTTGTCTGCCACGGGGATGGATTTCGTTCCGTGAACGACGATTGCCTTCACCTTTTTGGAGCCCATAACCGCCCCCACCCCACCTCGTCCGGCTTGGCGGCCGTAATCGTGATTGATGCACGCATAGGGAACCAGGTTCTCTCCCCCCACTCCGATCACCGCCACTTGGTACTCTTCGCCTAGTTTATCCTTGAACTGTTTCTCGACCGTGAAGGTGTCTTTGCCCCAAAGATCGGAGGCATCGCGCAGTTCGATCTTGTCGTCGTCGATGAAAAGAAATACCGGCTTTGGGCTGATCCCTTCCAGGATGATGCTGTCAAGCCCTGCATAGCGCATCTCCGCGGTGAAATGACCGCCCATCGAGGCACTGGCATATCCTCCGGTTAGCGGGGCTTTTGTCGTCCAGTCACACTTGCCGCCGCCCGGAATCAGCATTCCGGAGATCGGTCCGCTGGATATGATCAATTTATTCTCCGGTCCCAAGGGATCAGCACCCTTGGGAACCTCCTTGAGTAGGAAATAGATGCCGAAACCCCTCCCGCCGATGAAGTCCCGGGCTGTGTCCGCGGGGGTGGGTTCTTTTTTAATTTCACCCTTGCTTAGGTTTACACGCAGGATTTTTCCACCATAGCCATTCATATCCGCCTCCTCAGGCTGTCACTGCTTCTCGTTCTGCGATCCAGAGTGCGCTGGTGCCGCAAACAGACACACAATCACCGCACAGGTCGCACTTCCAGGCTGTGTCAGCCAGTTTGGAGCGGACAAACATCACTTGCTCGGGGCATTCCGGGACACACGCTTCGCACAGGTCGCACTCGGCAAAATCCACGTAATAAGCCCCTTGGGAGTCCTGTTTTATGGCCTCGGTTGGGCAGACCTTCGCGCAGTCGCCGCACTGTGTACACACCCTGACGTTATACACACCCGGCTCGGGGAATTTTGGCTC
>DBFP01000025.1:6502-10786 GCA_002294405.1 Anaerolineales bacterium UBA877
TCCTCGCCAACCAGACGAAAGCCCTTTACCTCCTTTTCGCCATCGCTATCTTGTTCTTGGGTTTCCTATGCCACAGGGCTGCACCCCGCCCGGCATCCTCGCGTTTCTCAACCATCCGCAAGCTCAGCCAGCGCTCCCGCCAACCCCGTGAAGAAAAACTTACCCAGGAAGACCAGAAAAAATGACCAAACTCGTCTCTCTTACCGATGCTGTTTCCAGGTTCGTCCAGGATGGAGACATCCTTTATGCAGCCGGGTTCACCCACCTGATCCCTTTTGCTGCCGGGCATGAGATCATCCGCCAAAAACGGCGTGACCTGACCCTCGCCCGCGCCACCCCTGATCTCATCTATGACCAAATGGTGGCTGCCGACTGTGCCCGTAAAGTGATATTTTCATACATGGGTAATCCGGGGGTTGGATCCCTGCGTATTGTCCGTGCTGAAATCGAGGCGGGACGTTTGGCTTGGGAAGAATATTCCCATTTCGGTATGATCTCGCGTCTGCAGGCCGGTGCCAGTGGCCTCCCGTTCATGCCCATGAACCAGACTGGCGCCGTGGACTTGGAACGTGCTAACCCAATGATCAAGCGTGTCATTGACCCCTATTCGGGGCGTGAATTGATTGCTGTCCCGGCGTTAATCCCGGATGTTGCCATCATTCATGTCCAGCGGGCGGACAAGGATGGGAATGCCCACCTCTGGGGCATCCTGGGGGAACAAAAGGAGGTTGCCTTCGCTTCGAAACGCGTCATCCTGACTGCAGAAGAGATCGTGAATCAGGAGATTATCCGCTCCGACCCCAATCGAACCCTGATCCCGGGATTCATCGTCAGCGCTGTATGTCATGTTCCTGGTTCTGCGCACCCGTCCTACGCCCAGGGTTACTATGACCGCGATAATGACTTCTATTTGAAATGGGATAAGATCAGCGAGAGTCCCGATTTGGTCAAATCCTACCTGGATGAATGGGTCTTTGGCGTAAAAGACCGCCCTGAATACTGGCAGAAACTCGGTCCGGAAACCCATAAGCGCTTGAAAGTTAAGCCACGCTACAGCGGGAAGATCAATTACGGAAACTACTAGGTCCCGGATTCCATGGGCATACCCTTTACTTCCCTTGGCGAATCCGGACCTCCGCTGCATTTCCTTCACGCCAACGGTTATCCTCCAGGATGTTACCAGCCCCTGCTTAAACGGCTTTCGGAAAAATACCAGGTAGTCTCAATGCACCAGCGCCCTCTCTGGCCTGATTCCAGACCAGCAGAAATATCAGACTGGCTCCCCCTGACGGCTGACTTCCTGCGCTTTCTGGATGATCGCCAGGCAGGGACCTCGGTCGTAGTCGGTCATTCGGTGGGTGGGATTGTTGCCCTCCGGGCTGCCCTCCTGCAACCGGACCGCTTTCAGGCCCTGGTGCTGATCGATCCCGTCCTTTTTCCGCCATCCCTCATTCGGACCTGGCAGGTTATTCACAAACTGGGAATGGTCTACCAGGTGCATCCCCTGGTCCTGGCCTCCAGGAACCGCCTGCGTCAGTTTGACGACAAGAAAAGGCTTTTTAATGGCTATCGTCGTAAACAGGTCTTCAGGTACATGGACGATGCGGCTCTGCATGCATATATTGATGGCATCGCCTGCCCGGAAAATTCCGGCTATAAGTTGTGTTACAGCGTGGAATGGGAAATGCGTATTTATGTTACAAGCGTATGGCATGACATGGACATCTGGCGCAACCTGCCCGGTTTGAAAATTCCCCTCCTGGTTATTCGCGGGGCAGAGACGGATACCTTTTGGGCTTCCACCGCACGGCGGGTCATCCGTAAAGCCCCCGCGACCCGGGTTGTAACCGTGCCGCAATCCACGCACCTCGTTGCCCTCGAACGTCCTGCCGAGGTTTTCCAGGCAGCCCAGGATTTTTTTCAGGAGATTCTATGACCAACCTCACCTCTGCTGAACTCATGATCGTTAACGCCGCCCGGCTGCTGAAAAATGGAGATGTGGTCTTCGTGGGGGTTGGGCAGCCCAACCTGGCATGCAACCTCGCCAAGCGCACGCATGCACCGGACCTGGTGATGATATATGAAGCCGGGGTGATCGGCGCGGAACCGGCGCGCCTGCCCCTTTCCATCGGCGACCCCACCCTGGTGAGCGGCGCCTTGTCGGTCGTCAGCATGTACGATATCTTTACCAATTACCTTCAGCGCGGCAATGTGGGCGTCGGTTTTCTTGGCGGGGCACAAATCGACAGGTTTGGGAATATCAACGCCACCATCATCGGCAGCGACTACACCCACCCCAAGGTGAGGTTACCCGGTTCAGGTGGCGCACAGGAAATTGCAGCCTGGGCGGATCGCTGCTATATATTGACCCCACATCAGAAACGTCGCTTCCCGGAAAAGGTGGACTTCATCACTTCAGCCGGTTTCCTGGATGGCAAAGGCGGGCGGGAGACTGCCGGACTGCACGGTAAGGGTCCTGTGGCAGTAGTGACCGACCTCGGCATCCTGGAGCCTGACGAAACCGGGGAACTGGTATTAACTGCCCTGCACCCGGGCAAGACATCCATGGAGGCTGTAAACAATACCGGTTGGGCATTGAAAGTGGCTGCCCACTGTCGTGTTACAGAACCGGTCACCGAAAATGAACTCCGGATTTTGCGTCAGGAATTGGATCCGACCGGGATTTACCTGAAGGGAGGCTAGTTGGACCGGTTATGTCTTTCCTAAACTTCTTCTGGTCCATCTCGCGAATTATTACCTTCCGATTGAATTATTATGAGAATTTCGACCCTCTTTTTTGATCTCGGCTCCACCCTGGTATATTCAAAGGACCCCTGGCCTCCCATCTACGATCAGGCGGATCGCGCATTGATCAATGCTCTAACCCGCTCCGGGATCGGGATTGACTCTGCCGATATAAATACGGAATTCGGTGGTTTCATACGCTCATATTATGACCACCCTGCCATAGATAACATCGAGCCGACTTCCTTCGTCATCTTGCGCGACCTGCTCACCCGGAAAGGTATTAAGGATGTCCCCGAATCGATTTTGCGAAGCGCGCTTGAAGCGATGTATGCCGTGACGCAGCAGAACTGGATCCTCGAGGAGGATGCCGCTTCCACACTAGAGATTCTCAAATCCCGCGGTTACCAGATGGGGTTGATCTCCAACACCTCTGATGACATGAATGTCCAGGGAATTGTGGACCGCTGGAACTTGCACCCTTTTTTTGATATCATTGTGACTTCGGCCGCACTGGGCGTCCGGAAACCGGACCTGCGAATTTATCAAGCCGCCTTGGACCATTTCCACGTACCTCCCGGGGCTGCGGCAATGGTAGGCGATATGTTGAATGCCGATATCCTCGGAGCCAATTTAGCAGGCATCTACAGCATTTGGATCACACGCCGGGTCCGAATGCCTGAAGATGGTGACCTGGTGATCCAACCTCAGGCTGTGGTTGCATCGCTCAGCCAGATCCCGGATCTGCTCGCAGGAATTGAGAATGACGTGGAGCCGAATTAACCTGAAAATTCTCCGGTAATTAATTACCTGATTATCTTGTTCATTTATAAATATAAATATCGAAAGGAAATCATCATGCCCAGTACGGTTTACTTCGGTAGCGCCCGTCAATCAAGGTTGGAAGCCAAGGAGACTTTACCCGCCAAGCTCGATCTGCTCCTCGAAAAACTGCACATTCGTGACCGTGTGAAAGATGAACTGGTCGTCATTAAAATGCACACCGGGAATAACATCGGCTACTCCACCATCCACCCGGTCTTCGTGCGTCGCGTTGTCCAGGCTGTCAAGGATGGGGGCGGTAAACCTTTCATTGCCGACGTGAATTGGGATGTATCCGGNNGCCGAGACCCGCGGCTATACGCCGGAAACCATCGGCTGCCCCATCTACCCTGCTGCCGGTCCGGATGAGAAATATTTTTACGAATACGAAAAGTCTTTTAAAAGCATCAAGAAATGGAAATTGGCGGGGATGATCAAGGATGCCAGCTTCCTCATAAATTTCTCGCATGTCAAGGGGCATCCCTCCTGTGGATTTGGGGCCGCCTTTAAAAACCTGGCTCTCGGCTGCATGGCTGGGGAAACCCGGAGCCAGATGCACGACGCCATGCACTTTGACCAATACTGGTTCCCTGAGAAATGCCCGGATGCTGAAATGATCACCAAAATCGCCGCCTCTTGCCCGTTTGAGGCGATTGTCGAAGATAAAAAACAACCCGGTCAAATGCATCTTCACATGGAACAATGCAACCAGTGTGG
>DBFP01000020.1 GCA_002294405.1 Anaerolineales bacterium UBA877
CTAAATTCCCTTGAGGAAGTTCTTGAAAGAAGCGATCTGCTGATCCTGTGCGTACCCCATAAACAATACAAAGATCTCAAGGTAAACGGAAAACCCGTGGTGGATGTGTGGGGCTACCTGGGGAATGGAACGTTGTTCTAGGAGGGTGCACCCATGAAAATCCTTGTCACTGGTTCAGCTGGATTCATCGCCGGTTATCTCGTGGAGGACCTGCTCAACCACGGTCACATCGTTTACGGAATAGATAATTATTCAAAGTACGGCAAGGTGGAAAAAAGTTATGACCAGCATGAGAATTATCATTTCGTGGAGGGGGATGCAAAGGACGCCGCGCTTTTAAAAACGCTGATCGAAGACTGCGACCAGGTGATCGCGCTGGCGGCCATGATCGGCGGAATATCCCTGTTCCATGAATATGCCTACGATCTGCTCGCGGAAAACGAAAGGATCATCGCATCCACGTTCGACGCCGCGCTCTGGGCATTAAAGACCCGCAAATTAAAAAAAATAAATGTGATCTCCTCCTCGATGGTTTTTGAAAGTACGAAGCAATACCCTACCGAGGAGGGAGAACAAATCCACTGCCCGCCGCCCCAGTCCACCTACGGTTTCCAAAAACTGGCCTGCGAATACTTCGCCAAGGGTGCCTGGGAGCAATATCAACTGCCCTATACGATCATCCGGCCTTTCAACTGCATTGGAATTGGAGAGAAGAGAGCGCTCAGCGATAAAATCGTTTTATCGGGGAATGTGAAACTCGCAATGAGCCACGTGGTTCCGGACCTGGTGCAAAAAGTCATCAAAGGACAAAATCCGCTGCACATCCTGGGGGACGGCAGCCAGGTACGGCATTACACCTATGGAGGCGACATCGCGGAAGGGATCCGCCTGTGCGTGGAGGATGACAAAGCGATCAATGAAGATTTCAATCTTTCCACCCCGGTGTCAACCAATGTCCTCGAATTGGCTGGGATGATCTGGCAAAAAATCAACCCAGATCTTCCCTTCAAATATGTATCGGACAAACCCTACCAATATGATGTGCAAAAAAGGATACCCTCCGTGGAGAAGTCGAGGAGGGTATTGGGATTTGAGGCGACAACTGGACTGAGTGAGGCCCTGGATGAGGTGATCCCCTGGATAGATGAACAAATCAGGTTAGGAACATTATAGATTGGGTAGGTGGGGCAAATATTGAGGAGGACCTACCCCCCACCTTTTTAATCGGCGACATCAAAGTGCGCCCTGGACTTGAACACGGACAGCGCCCGGCTGATCAACAAAGTCCGCCCACTAATCAACGACGGCGGCTGGTTGGTGAGCATCAACAACGCCTTGTACGTCAGCGGGAAGGAATACCTGCAGACGCTGGAGGCCCTGTGTGTGGACGGGTATCTGAAAATCGCCGAATTGATCCCGGTCCCGGAGATTTTCACCGGCTACGCCCAGACACGTGTCGGCGCACCAATCACCGACCCGAGTCCGTTCAATCACTCGACGAAGATCGCCGTTCTGGAAGTGATGAGAAAGGGGAAGTGATGTTTAGAAGAATAAAATCACACCGCTTTCATGACAAATTGTCTGACAACTTTCCTGTCTCTTTGGTATACTCTTCTTGATTGTGAATATTATCACAACACAACTTCAATCTCAAGCTGGACAAATATATGAATGAAATCCGAATTGACGCTCTTTTACCGGCAGAAATGGCCACCCGCGCGGAGTACCTTGGTGTTCGCAAAGCTGAAATGCCTGCGCTCAAAATGTTCACCCTCTCGATCCTGGCGGGCGCGTTCATCTCACTGGGCGCGGTCTTTGCAACGACTGTGAGCGCAGGAGGCATGTCGGTCACATTGCCCGATGGAACTGCCGCGTTCAGCACCGGGCTGCCGTACGGCGTAACGCGCCTGCTTGCAGGTCTTGTTTTCAGCCTAGGCCTCATTCTCGTCGTGGTCGGCGGGGCAGAGCTATTTACGGGCAACAACCTCATCGTCATGGCGTGGGCCAGCGGCAAGGTCACGGGGCGCGCGCTTCTGCGGAACTGGATTATCGTTTACGTCGGCAACTTCGTCAGTGCGATCGGAACGGCCGTGCTCATGTTCCTGAGCAAACAATATACGTTTGGCTCTTCCGCTGTCGGCATTACCGCACTGAAAACTGCCATCGCAAAAAGCGATCTCGGATTTGGCCAGGCACTTGTGCTTGGAATTCTTGGCAATGCGCTGGTTTGCCTGGCCGTCTGGCTGACCTTTAGCGCGCGCAGTACAATAGACAAAATCGCCGCGATCATTTTTCCCATCACGGCTTTTGTCGCGGCAGGTTTTGAACATTGCATCGCCAACATGTACTTTATCCCGTATGCTTTGCTGGTCAAAGATTTAGACCCCAGTTTCATCGCCAGCGTTGGCGACAAAGTCCCTCACCTCGATTCCCTGACATGGGGTAATTTTTTCGTAAACAATCTGATTCCAGTCACCATTGGGAATGTCATCGGGGGGGCGGTGCTTGTGGCCGCCGTATACTGGTCTGTATACCTTCGCGACAAAGATAACTAAAAAAGGAGAAGCATGAAAGCCTATATCCTCATCACAATCCTCACTGGCGAGGTCAAGCAGGTGGTAAAGCAACTCCGCAAGATTGACCTGGTCAAAAGCGTCGAGATGACTTTTGGTCCCTATGATGCGATTGCCATCGTTGAAAGCAGCGATATCAACAAACTCGGCTCGCTCATCGCTTCCGAGATCCAGCCCATCCCCGGCATCGAGGAAACGCTTACTTGCCTGGCGGTCGATATTTAATTCCGGCAAAAGCGACGCCAAAAAATGACCGGCATCGTTGTGGATACCATGAGGCTGCCGCACTTGCACAAATCACGATTTTGACAAAACCCCTGCGCGACAAACCGGAACGTGCCTGCGCATTACGAAAAATGGGATTTTCCAAGTTAACACCCAACTGTTCCGATTGATTTAAATTCTCTAACGGTTCAAAGCCTTTTACCATATTATTTCAGCTTACTAACGCATATTTTAGGGCTTTGAATCAAGTTTCCCAAGCTTTCGGCCATTCTGGCACAATCACAACGTAAAGACCGTATCTTTACGTATGTCAGGGACCACTTCCTGCCAGTTCATGGAGCGGATACCCAGGGTCCTGGGGAACAGAAGGGCAAGGTCAGGTGCAAATTCAAAAAGCTCCGCACCTCCAAAAACCGCAATCTTGGGCGCTGCCTCCACGCCGGGGGGTGGCGAACAGCATAATAACCAGCAATATGGGGAAAATTATTAAATTGGTACGAACAATTCGCATCATCTAAATTAATCCTAATTGTACCGGGAGGAGGGGGGGAGGAAATGAGGAAACAAGGTTGCTGATAATATTTCCTTCAGTTCATTCCGACCATCGTCAAGTAATTTTCTAAACCAAGGTTTCTCTCTGGCTGCCTGCAGGGTCACGATCAGCATGCGTGGAATTGAGGGGGAGGCAACAATCACAAGCCGGTTAAACCAATTAATTTGGTGCGTACCAGGATGGGACCTTTAACCTTCTTCCACTCCTGCAATTTTGGTGCTCTCCAGGGCGGGTTTTTTTCCGGGAGCAAGTAAAATACCCATTCCGCCGATGAACACCAGGGCAGCCCAGAACAACAAGGGGGCACCCAGTGCCACGCTGCCCGCCAGGCTGTTTCCAAGGGGAGGAGCCACCAGGTTCCCGACAGCCATAAACACCATCATGAAACCAGCCGCCATGCCGGAATAAACTTTTCCAACCCCTCGAAGCTCACTAACCAAGGTAAAGAAGACGGCCATGAAACCATCGCGCACCGAACCAGCCATGATCAAGGCCCCCCATACGGCGGCTCCCTTAGCAAAGGACAGCAGGGCAATTCCAATTGAATTTATCAAGGCTGCCATAATCAGAATGTTCCTGCGGGAGCCAAGCCTGTCCGACCAAATGGTGAGGGGAAGCACGCAGATCATGCTGGCAATGTGAAAAGACGCCAGGACACCCCCGGTGGTGGATACGGACCAACCAAGACCCTGGAGATAGAGGGGCAGGTAACCAAGCACACCCAGGATGCCTCCGCTCACAATCATGACCGAAAGGCCCAGAATCCACATGTCCTTCAACCCGGCCAAATGGGACATGCTTTTCTTGAAGGAGGCCGGGTTTGATCCCTGGGCTGCCGTTGGCAGGCTTCCCGGGGAAGGGCGGGTGAGAAACCAGGGAACCGAAAATAGAGCCGCGACGGCGCCAAATAAATAGAAGACATTGCGCCATCCACCCAGGGCGGGAGACAGGAAGGCGGCACTGACCATGGAGCCGATAAAGAAACCCGCCGCCATGCCCAGTGTTCCCAGCCCGTTGGCAATCCCGACCTCACTCTCCGGGAACCAGATGACCGCATTTTTAAGATTGCCGATCAGGGCCAGGGGACCGAAAAACCCAAAGAAAAAAACAGTGACCATGAGGGAGGCAAAATTCGTGGAAAAGGCGCGCAGGGCGCCGGACAATCCCATCAACAGGCAGGCGGCGATCAGAATGCGTTTGGGTCCAAAGCGGTCGCACAGGGTACCCGCCAGGAGACTGGCAAAGAGCATGGGCAATGAGCCGATGCCCCAGACCAGGCCCGCCTGGACCAGGTTAAGATTCAAGTCTTTCGATATTTCCGGAAGGAGCACCGACATGCCCATGCCCGGGACAGCAACCACGAAGGCATTGGTCAGCGCACCGAGGATCATGATGACCCACTTGTAATTTGGATTCTGAGATTTGTTCAGCATAACGTTTTATTTTCCATCCCGACAATTTATTACCGGTAATATGGGAGACACACGACCCGGGTTCAGCCGGGCCGAATGCCTGAAATACCGAATCAACTCAACTTAAAAAAAGACAACCAGGCATTCGCAACTTATCCCAATCCTGGTTCATTCCATTGATTAAAGTATACCACCTGGTCATAATCCTTCCGGGTGCGCTCGTTCAACCTGTCATGGGCTGCAGCCTCGTACGATCCTTCCAGCGGATAAGCCAGGGGGGTAACGATCACCACCCGAACGTCATCCGGAATATTTAGAATCTTTTTTACCAGTTTTTCATCAAACCGCAGGATGAGGTGGGTCACCAGTCCCAGGTCGGTGGCTGCCAATAACATATTCTCCACCGCGGACCCGCTGTCGAAAAGATAATAATCCTTTCCATCCACGCTAACATCATCCCCGGGACTGGCACAAACCACTATGATCACCGGGGCCTGTACGGCAACCTGGTTTGACTCCGAAAAAGCAGCGGCAACCAGGTTCTTAACCGCGTCCCTGCCATGGACTACGACAAAGTGCCATGGCTGCATGTTCCGTGCGGATGGGGCAAGACGGGCAGCCTCGAGAATGGTTTTAATTTTTTCGGGCTCGATCTCCCGGTCGGACAAATGATGTTTCAAGCTGCATCTTATCTGTATTGCAGACAAAGTTTCCATAAATATCCTTCGAGTTCTGAGATGAAGCCTATACCCAGACGGCTGGACTGTTAGTATATCTTTACTCCGCCCGCTTCACAACCAGCAGATGGGCCTTTATTAGGCCTCCATGCCAAGCACCTGTTTTTTTATGCGACGGTCTCTCCCGGAAGTGCACCGGGGTGGTGTTCGCTGAGTTCACGAGTCTGCGGGCGCCATGGAGATGAAGGGCTGCAAAAACGTGGAGTTGGCACAAACAGCAGCGCTATGTTGAACCGGCGGGGGGATGGGAGAATTCCGGGCACGGGTTGGGCGGCAATGGCAAAAGAAAATTAAGAGAATAAGCCCATCAACCATCTTGTTTTTGCACCGCGTTTGACATATAGTATTTATTGAAACATCCATCATTTGGAGATTGAAAAGAATCACAGGCATCCACTCCCCGCGGGGAAACCAATGCCGTTTCCGTTCCATTTTATTCTTACGGGAGGAGGAATAATGAAATCGCTACGGATCATGATGCTGCCCATTATTATTTGTCTGATCAGTTCAGCCTGCAGCCCTGGACCCAAAGAAACCCCGACGATGACAGCCACAACAACCAATTTCCCGACAGCATCGATAACACCATCGACCACCGCATCCAAACCCGCGCCCCCAACGTTGACGGCGACCATAACGCGAACCGCGACGATCACTTATACACCCACGGTCATAACCCTCGATTGGCCCAGGTATGTCAGCACGGAATATGGATTTTCATTTGCTTATCCGCCGGGATGGGAAGTAAGCAAATTAGGCACCCACTTTATAAGAATTGGCCCACCAGGCGCGCCAAGTATCAGGTTCACCATCGGAGTAAAACGGAAAGGGGATGCCACGATAATAGGAAGAACTGGAGTTCCAGAAGGGGATATCTTTTTGGCAGGAAACATCTTATTTTTGGGGCAGGAAATATCGAAAGGGATTTTGAAATATCATGGGAAGGATAAATTGATCTTATATGCCAATGCTGTGGAAATAAAGATCGGGGAGTTGATTTTCACATTAGGGATGGGGGATAATAATATCGATTATGGCGCGGTCAACTTATCCTTGATGATAGAGGAAACCGCGGATGCGATCGTTGAATCCTTTGCGCTCAAAAAATAAAATATGGCAGGTGCCTTGTGATATACTAAATCATACAAATCCTATAATATTACACTTAATTACTGTGAGGAAGCTTCCATGAGCCCAAAGAAAGAAACGCAGAAGTCCGACCAGAGCAACCCTGACCGCGGTAAGAAAAGCCAGGGATTCACGGCTGAAGAGCGTGCCGCGATGAAAGAGCGCCTCCAGGAGCAGAAGGCGGAGGCGGAAAAGGTGGAAGGGGAAACTGCCGTGCTATCGAAGATCGCCGAGATGGCGGAACCGGAACGCGCCATGGGCAACCGGCTGCATGACCTCATCAAGGCCAGTGCGCCCAGCCTCTTGCCGAGACTCTGGTACGGGATGCCCGCGTATGCCAAGGACGGCAAGGTCATCTGCTTTTTCCAAAGCGCACAGAAGTTCAAAACGAGGTACGCGACGCTCGGCTTCAGCGATGCGGCGAAACTCGACGAAGGCGCCCTGTGGCCGGTGGCTTTCGCGTTGAAGGAGTTGACCGCCGTCGAAGAGGCAAGGATCAGCGCGCTGGTGAAGAAAGCGGTGAGCTGAGGAATGTACTTGATAATGGCTGATGCCCAACCCTGGCTGGTCCCACAATTTTTTGAAAGTTAAAACCAAAAAACCCTCCCGATCAGGAGGATTTTTTATTAGC
>DBFP01000040.1 GCA_002294405.1 Anaerolineales bacterium UBA877
CGGAATCAACTCCGAGGTTCGCTTGGCTGCAGCTATGCCGGCAATTTGAGCCACGGTAAGCACATCTCCCTTCTTCATCGTTCCGGATCGAATTAAATCCAGGGTCGCCCGTTTCATAAGCACTTCACCTTTCGCAATGGCCAGGCGATTGGTTTCCCGTTTGTTGCCCACATCCATCATATGTACGCGCCCGGAATCGTCAAGATGTGTCAGTTTTGCAGTCATGTCCAGATTATACCGTAGGGGAACCGGTGATTATGCCGGTTTCTGGTTATAATTGTATGATGAAATTCTTTTCAGCCTTCGACGAGGGAGAATTAATCCTAGCCTCCCAGTGTTTCTTTTTCAGGCCGAACAAAATCGATTTAATCCGGGAAATCGCAAACGGGGCGAGAATTATTTTCCCATCAGAGATCAATTATATAATTTTCATGCAATTATTTCATTATTGCAGTAGCCAGTATGAAGTGATTAAGCGTTTTGTCCTTCGACTTTTTCCTAACGTGGGGGAAGCCTACTCCAGAACAATAAATGCAAATAATCCTTCATCTGCGTTATAAAATGTCAAATATCCCCCGTCCTATTTTCTCCGTGGTCGTCTTGTCCTTTTGCTTTTTGATTCTGCTTCAGGCATGTGGTCCCACCCGCACGCCTGTACCGACCAATACCGTGGTACCCACCTATACAGTTACGCAAACGCCATCATCAACTGTCGAATTACCCACCCAGACACCTTTTGTAATTACAGCAACACCTGGAAAAGATGAAACTCCAACTTCACCTCAAGGTGTCTTCATCTTGTCTTTAAAAGAAGACGGTTTTTCTCACCTGTTTGCTTACTCACCGCACACCCTGGCTTTATCTCGTTTGACTGCAGATGTTTGGGACGATATGACTCCGGCTTTTAGTCCGGACGGTCACTCGGTGGCATACGCCTCCCACCGCAATGGTTACTGGAATTTGTATCTCGTAAACCTGGTTGTCGGCAGCATCATCCAACTGACGGATACTCCTGAGTATGATGGAATGCCAACCTGGTCCCCTGATGGCGCTTTTCTTTCTTATGAAAGCTACACGAATGGTAATCTGGAAATTTTAATTCACTCTGCCACAGATCCACGACAAGCGCCTCTCCAATTGACACAAAACCCGGCTGCCGACTCCTCACCCGCTTGGTCACCGTTGGGGCGTCAGATAGCGTTTATCTCGGATCGTTCAGGTGAGCCTGAAGTTTGGATTGCTGACCTGGATCATGCTGGAAACTTTATTAATGTCAGCCATAATACAAAAACGATTAAATTGCACCCTGCCTGGTCACCTGATGGCAGCAAGCTGGCTTGGGCTGCCACTGATTTAGATTCCGGGATCTCAAGCATATATGTCTGGGATGCACGCAACCCTGATTCTCCCGCACAATGGGCCGGTTCTGGTGACTGGCCTGTTTGGCAGGATAACACCAATATTGCCAGTAGATTACTTTCCCCAAATCAAACCTTTTTTACAGGCTATTCGTTAACAGGTAAAGTTAGCATTCCTCCTGTGCTTCTCCCCGGTGCTTTGCTCGGATTAACCTACGGGATCACGGATGCTGTATTCCCTGGTCCTTTTCAGGTTGCAGCACAAATTTCTCCAACTGCCCCTTTCCCTTTGGGTTCTGTCCCGCAACAAGGTATCTCCTCCGGTCGTGCTGCACTCGTGGACCTGCCAAATGTCACCGCTCTATATCCTCAGCTTGGTGCTGCGGCAGGTATTTCCTTCAAGTCATTACGTGAACAGGTCATAAACCAAACTGGCTGGGATGCCTTGGGAAATTTGGAGAATGCTTTTGTCCCCCTCACCACGCCCCTTGACCCGGGTATGGGTGAAGACTGGCTTTTTACAGGAAGGGCGTTCACTTTTAACCCTGTCCTGATCCAAGCCAATTGGATGGTGGTGATCCGGGAAGATTTTGGACCACAAGTTTATTGGCGCATCTATTTGCGTACCGCTTCTCAGGATGGCTCACAAGGAATCCCCCTTTCACAGAACCCTTGGGATTTTTCCGCCCGTACTACAAGTTCGGTTGCATACGAGAACGGGGGACAGTTGATGAATTCTGTCCCGGGAGGTTACTGGCTGGATTTAACCACCCTTGCCGCCCAGTATGGATGGGAACGCCTTCCCTCTTTATCTAATTGGCGCTCATATTACGCGGGCACACGTTTTACCGAACTAGTCTTTACTCAAGGCTTGGATTGGCGGACTGCTATGCTCCAATTATATCCCCCTGAAGTCTTGGTCACTCCGACAATCGTGTACCCTCCAACCCGGACTCCAACCAGGACACCCCTGTGGTACAGGCCTCCCACACCGACGAAAACCCCTACTTTTAGACCTACTTCTACCCCTTAATGATGAAATATATTATCGGTTTTTTTGTGCCAATAATTGGATTAATACTCGCAGCCTGTGGTTCTTCCCCTGCTGCAGCACCAACGGTTCAGATAAACCAACCAACCCAAGAGATTTTACCCAATCCGTCGTCAGACCCAACTTCAATTCCCAGAAGCACTCCCATTCTACCCACGGTATCCCCAACCACGGGACCGACCGAGACTGGAATACCCCTTCCTGATCCAACCACGACGATCAGTGCAATGCAGTTGTTGTTCCCAACCTACATTCCCGCTGTTGGAGCTGAATATCGACCACCGCTTTATCCTATTCCCTGGGCGCTATCTCCCTTTGATCATTTCTATTTTGCCGCCCCCATTGCTGCCTCCTACCCCGGTGACCCGATCTGGGACTATCGCTATGGAGGAATTTATTTTGGTCCCGATGTAATTCACACAGGCATCGATCTTCCTGCTCCCCGGGGAGCCGAGGTGCTGGCAGCGGGACCAGGCACAGTCGTTTGGGCCGGGATCGGCCTTTACTCAGGTTCTCGATACAACTTGAATGATCCCTACGGGTTGGCAGTCGCCATACGTCACGATTTTGGATACAAGGGACAGCCGCTTTTTACCGTCTATGCACACATGGAAGAAGTGGATGTGATCATCGGCCAATGGGTTAACTCGGGGGACATTGTGGGAAATGTTGGGGATACGGGCATGACCACCGGTCCTCATCTCCATTTCGAAGTCAGATTGGGTGAAAACGATTTTTGGAAAACTCTTAATCCAGAATTATGGTTGTCACCCCCGCAGGGGTATGGTGTCCTTGTGGGTCGGGTAATGAGTACGTACGGACAGCTGCTTGATTCATACTTTGTCTTTCTAAAATCCCTCGATACAAATAAACAATATACTGTAAAAACGTACGGACCTTTGACTGTAAACAGCGATGGTTATTTCCGGGAAAACGTGGTACTTGGTGATTTGCCAGCGGGTGTTTATGAACTCAATATCCCTTACGGCGCCTTAAACCGGAAGGTTAATATTCAAATCCTTCCTGGGCAAATCACGGATTTTTCATTTTTTGGATACACCGGCTTTGACTTTTCCCTTCCGCCCTTCCCGCAGATTGGCAAACCCTGAACACTTGACGTATCGAACATCTGTGCTATACTCAACTTATATCATGGGTTGAAAGGATTCATATGGCGCGAAAATCTGAAACCACAACCGGTTCCACCATTGATGAGGGGCGTCGCAGTATGCTTGATAAAGCCCTCGGTGATATTGTCAAACGCTATGGGGATGGTTCCATTATGCGTTTGGGTGAAGCCCACAAAATGGTGATCGATGCCATCCCAACAGGTTCTCTTTCACTCGATTTGGCGCTGGGTATTGGAGGAATTCCACGTGGGCGCATCACCGAGATTTATGGGCCTGAATCATCCGGAAAGACTACCCTTTGCCAGCACATCGTTGCAGAGGTCCAAAAAATGGGCGGCACNNTGGTGCGCTCAGGGGCTGTTGATCTGGTCGTAATAGACTCCGTCGCGGCCCTGGTCCCGAGGTCCGAGATTGAAGGTGATATGGGGGACGCCCAGATGGGCGCCATGGCTCGTTTGATGTCACAGGCGTTGCGCAAACTATCCGGTGCCATTAACCAGACCAAAACTTCGGTCATTTTCACCAATCAATTGCGCATGAAAATTGGAGTAATGTTCGGCAACCCCGAAACCACAACCGGTGGGAATGCCCTCAAATTTTATGCCTCGGTACGCTTGGATGTTCGCCGTATCCAATCGATCAAGATCGGGGCTGAAATCGTCGGAAATCGGACACGCGTGCGCGTGGTTAAAAACAAGGTCGCACCCCCCTTCCGTACTGCCGAGTTTGATATCATGTACAACGAAGGCATCTCCAAGGTGGGTGACCTCATTGACTTGGCAACTCAACTTGAGATTGTGGATAAGCGCGG
>DBFP01000006.1 GCA_002294405.1 Anaerolineales bacterium UBA877
TGACGAAGAGGGGTTTTTCTTTTCTGTTCAGGGAATTTCCTGCGTTCGTGGCAGGTTGAGTCGAATTTTGTGATTTATCGACTGGCATGATGGGATCTTCAAGTGAAGTTTTCTTATTCTGCTTGGGAAAAACCATGGCTCCTTGTTCTGGTTGACTGGTCGTAAAAATGGTATCCCCGGGTGCCTCATCTATACTGTCAGGCGTAAATCCCTCGACATAAGGATGGCTGCCTGTCAATGAATTTCTTGTTGTTATGTTTGGAATAATAGATTTTTGATCGGATGAATTTGGGGTCTGTTTTTCCATTATATTATTTTCAATGAAAGCAATCGGATTGCCGGGTTGTCTTAATGGTTTTTTCTCTGAAGGAGAAGCGCGCATATCCAGATCATCAGCTTTTTTATATGCCTGGATTGCATTATTTATGTCTTTTAACGCCCGATAGGCATCACCGATTTTATTCCATACAATGGCTTGATTTTCCGGGGTATCCATGAATTGAATACTTTTCCGGAACATTTGAAGGGCATGACCGAATTCTCCTTTCAGAAAATATGCATGCCCAAGGTTGCTGTATGCCCAACCGGATTCAGGATTAACTTCCACTGCTTTCGCATATGCTGCAATGGCGTCCTCGGGAGATCCGATTATCAGGTATAAGTTGCCGATCTCATTCCAAAGCACTGCTTCGCTCATACCGACCTCAAAGTTAACCTGCAACCATATTGTCGAGAAAGGACATCCTGGCACGAGCCACGACTGGAACCTTTGAAGGAGCCGATTCACTGGATTTCTGGTATGCGGTTAATGCCTTCCCATAATCTCCCATTCGTCTATAAGCATCCCCCAGCCTGTTCCATGAAATAGACTTATCAGCCTGGGATGTCATTAAGTCAATACTTTTCTTATAGAGAAGTACGGCAAAGTCGTATTTTCCCAATTGATAATAAATATATCCCAGGTCGCTGTAAGCCTGGCCATCTTTTGGATCGGCCTCAATTGCGTTTTGACAAACTTTAATATCGGTTTCGATATTCTTTGAATTATTGGATGAATTTCCCAATACAATCCCCGTTACGGGATTTTGTAAACCATGCTCATCCATTTGATAAGCCGGTGAATTTTCTTTTGTGGCCGGCCTGGTATCCTGCTCGTGGGATACCTTGGTTGCTTCAGGGGCGCTAGCAGGCAATGCAGAACCAGGTTCTGGTTCAACATTGTTTTCAACCTGTATTGGTGAACTGTTTTCATTAATTTCGGCTTTATCTGTCAATTCAATGTTAAAGATATCAGCAACGTCAGGTCGATCGATTGAATTATTACTGGGTTCCTTTTCAAGCCTGGATTCTTCGGTTTGATTATTTTGGTCCACGCCCGGAAGTTCATTGAGACCATTGAAGGGGGTTGAATCTGTTTCATCCTCTGCCTCCCAAACATCTGGGTCTTCAGTTTTTCCGACGATGAGCTTGCCTTTTGCTTTTCCTTTTTGGTAATGGACTTGAGCCAGGTTTTGGATGTAAGGCCAAGATGCTTCGGGAGCCAATTCAATTGCCTTGGTGTATGCAACGATGGCGTCATTGTATGCCCCAGCTTTTAACTGGGTATTGCCGTGTTCATTCCATTCCGCGGCAGTTTTTAAGTCTAGTGGTTGGTTGGCCTCGATCATCTTTTCACCTCTATAATCTTCCGGCTCACCCTGTTCAGTTTTTTGATCAATGTTGAGCGGGGTGTTTTTGGATTCCAATGGTAAGTCGGAGCTCTTTTTATCGCTAACCGGGAATTCAATCTGAATTTGCTCAGATTGCTTGTATGCTCCAATGGCGTTTTCATAATCTTTCAGGAACAAATAAGTGTCCCCCAAACGATCCCAAAGAGCCGCCCGGGTGACATCATCATCAAATAACGGGATGCATTTATCATAAATTGAAGCCGAGGCTTCAAAATCTCCGATCTGAAAAAGAGCATGTGCCAGTCTTACATGCGCTTCACTGCGCTTGGGATCCAGAGTTATTACTTCCTGGAAAGCTGCAATACTTTCGTTATAATTTAGCCTTTCTAGCTGAAGTTTTCCCAGTTCGTCCCAAAGGTTGGCGTTTTGAGGGTTGAGTTCGATCGCCTTTTGATAGACGGCAATGGCATCGGGATCCCGCTTTTGCATGTGTAAACACCTGCCAAGGTTTATCCAGGCATCCCATAAGTGCGGGTTTTTTTCAACCGCTTTCCGCAGTGAATTTTCTGCCTTTACCAACTGATCAGTTTTTAAATATGATTCACCAATTCCTGCCCACGAATTCTCATGATCGGGTGCTATTTCAAGGGCTTTTTCAAATGCTGAGATGCCATTTAAAAACTCTCCAAATTTGTTATAAACATGACCAATTCCATCCCAACTTAGGTAGTCTCCGGGAGATAACGCTGTTGCCTTGGTAAATGCATTGATCGCTTCTTCATTGCGTTCACATTTCGCCAGGATATGTCCCAGGTTGCACCATAGCTTTTCAGAATCTGGCGTGAGAGTGAGAGCGCTTTGATATGCCGACACAGCTTCTTCATAGTTCCCCAGTTCTGTATGCACCAAGGCAAGTGCATTCTGACATTGAGATTGAAGCGATTGGTCTCCAAGTGCCAGGGATATTTCTCCCGATTTCCGCAGATATTTAAGAGCCTTCTGTGGATTACCCTTCCTCCAAAAAAGCAATCCCAGGCTTAACAGCCCATTTGCATGTGAGGCGTTCCTTTTTTCAGTGGTTTCCAACTTTATTCGTATCTCATGATGATTACCTGATGGATTAATATTATCGGGAATTTCTCCCTGGCTCTGAACGGGGGAATCTTGGGATTGAATGGTTTCCTGGCTGTTTTGTGGCAAATCCATAAATTCAACCACCCGGTGCCGGAGAATCCAACACTCCGTTGCATTGGTGGCAAAGTCTGAAACCTCATTCTCAAACAACCAAAAAATAGCCCGGATGTTATTATCTATGAAATATTCCCGGTTTTTATTAAATTCTTTAAATACTGTCACACCTTCTGTTCCACATTCCCAGTTAAATCCATCAATGATTAACACTGTTTGCGACAGGTCCGGCAGTTGTGAGATCTGGGTCAGAAAATCAAATTGATCATTTATGCTCGTTTTTACAAAGTGTGATTTCTGACCAATATCATTTAGTTTTTCTGTCAGGATTGCATTTGCTTCATCCCGGATGATACCGGATTTATAGATGGCAAATAAAATAGAAGGTCGATCCCATCTCGCGGCCAATTCAATTTCGTTGAATAGGATATCGATCCGGTCTTGCAACGATAGACCCAAATCATGCTCTACCTGGTCTGGAGGAAGAGAATCATTGTTCATTTACAAGTCTCTTTAAAACTGGATGCACATCGCACCAGTTTTCACTATCTCGATATTCAAGAATTGCGAGAAGCTGGAGCAACGGCCTCAGGCGATCGTTATATTCAAGACGGTTATGTTCATTGATTTTCTTTAAGTAAGCCAAATCGTTCTTATCCAATATGCGCCGATATTCATTACGAATTTCCGTCGCGGCCCATTCTATATCAGCTTGATTAATAACCGTGGCTTTGCGGCGTCTCGCACAGCCGATTGAAGAACGCATAATTCTTGCCATTTCACGGAACACCCCCCCACTGTATGTGATCGCATCTTCCAATGCCTGCCCGTTGATCAAAGACTGATCCATCCTGACATGCGCAAATCGTCGCAGTGCATCATAGCCTTCAACGATGTGCCGTTCAGGTTCTCTAAAGGGATGAAGGTTTATATTTGGCAAAAAAATGGCTTGGTCTCGAATGGCATCAAATTCCTTGCTGTAAAACAGCGCGCTTGATACTGTATAAACAATCGCACAATTGGGCTGCATCATGATTTCACGGCGATCGTGGAAAATAGCGGTGGCCTTATTAAGATCGGGTTTGTCCATGTCATCGATCAATAACAATGGGATGCGCTTTTCCTTGGTATAAATCGCGGCCGCGATCATGTTTATTACATCGATCAAGCCGGTAATATCTTTTTCGAAAACCTGCCGTAACTCAACTCGCGTTTTTGGTTCCAATTTCATCTTCATGCCGGCGTTAACAAAAAACGCGTCGAGGGACCCGCCGAACTCATAGGATGATTGACCTGATAAAACCGTTTTCACCTCTTGTTCAACCTTCCCCTTCCAACTATTTAATTGTTTTAATAATCGTTCTGGAATCTCCCCCCCGTTTTTCCGATAGTTACGGTACATCTGGCTGCCAATTGCCAGTAAAACATCATGAAAATCCAGGTCAACAATGTCCGTTTCTTCCCGGATACTGAAGTTTATTGGCCAAAACTTCTTATGGATTTCAGAATGGGAGAGGATATGCAGGAGTTCCGTGCTTTTACCGCAACCGCGATGCCCGGAAAAAAAGAATTTTGGGGGCCTGAAGAATGGCGCCAGGATTGCATCAGCCAATTCATTAATCGGATTCCCAGGCCTGGAGATGTAAAATGGATTCGGTTGGCCATTTTTACCGGGGGCAAGAGGAAGATCTAGCTCAAAATTTAACCATGCCCGGTCGAAATCCTTTGCTTTTATGTATTCGTAAGTTGTCATGGCATTTCCAGGCTAACATTTATCCATTATGGTTGTCAATTTTATTTCCCAAACCAGGAAGTTTTTTCTGCGGTGGGGTTTCATGCAAAGCTAAGATAGCTTTCATTACACCACCCGGTGGGAGTCTCTATTTGGGCCCACCCGGCCTTATGACTAAGAATTTTAATTCGTTGACCGTAGGTCAAGCCACCGACAATTGGATTTGTAACACCTGGGCCACTGCGAATGTTTAACCCGCTCGTATTGCATATCCCGAAACTAAAACTGCCAACTGCCGGTTGATTATTATCCTGGGCCGCCGGACTATTCTGTTCAAAGGATAGATATGCCTCGCTACTCCAGCCATCCGGATCTTGAAATTGTGCCCAGCCGCTCTGGCGATTTATGACCTTTACCTGCTGGCCATAACGCAACACATTTGTGGTTGGAAAAGATGCACCAGGTCCACTGCGCACGTTTAGAGCTGTGGTGATGCAGGTTGCATATTTGACTGAACCTGCTGAGGTATAGGAAGGGGTCGGAACGGTCGGTGTGGGATCCGAAATACCCGACATGTCTGAAGGAGGATCGATCTTGCCAGACAAGTCAGCTGGTACTTCAGCTGGAACCGGAATGGTCACGGGAACATCGGTGAGACCTGGGTCCGGCGAAGGAGGATCGGCTGGATTGGCCACACCCGTGGAAAGACCGGTTTGTATCGGGTGGAATGATGACAGGTTGGCAGGGCTGCCAACCATCTGTTCAATGGCAGCAATTCTCTGGTTTATCGCGCTGCTGCAAGCCGTGAAGGACCCATCAAGGTTTGCAAGATGGCTTGTCAGCTCGTCTAAACGGGCTAGCGTCCCTGAATTTGTAACCTCCCCGCTCTGTTTCAATGTGGTAACAATATTCTCCAGTAACTTTACACGGTCATCCAGGGATTCAAATTTCTCATTTAAATTAACGACCGGAATCCTGATGCCGGCGAATTCCATCAATTCATTAAGGGTCCCATTAAATCGATTCATATCCATGGATAGGCATTCGGAACCGAAGGCTTCTCCCGGGCCTTTTGAGGTGAACTGCCAGAACTGCCACATTGTCCAGGGAGCTGGTATTTTTGGCGTGTTGGACGATATCCAGTGACCATTCCAAAGTGGGAATTGGATCCAATATTCACTTTTTGTCTGATCCCCATATTCAAGCCAAAACCCCGGTCCCGTATATATCATGGGTCGTTTGAGGCTCATATTCTCAAACAACTCTGTCCGCTGGATTAGTTGATCCAGGCAGTCCCGTAGGAATCCAATTGCAGCTGAGGGATTATTGTCCGTTCGACGAAGTTCATAATCGATGACCGGAGGAAGTTCACCCGGATCGTTTTTAAGCAAATCAGCAAAAAAATTCGCCTGGTCCACGCCCGACTTGGTGTAATCAAGGTAATGGTATGCACCTCGGATTAACCCAGCATCCTTTGCCTTTTGCCAGTTGGCCTGAAATTGAGGATCTGCAAACGTGGCTTGAGATGCCTTGATGAAAACAAAGGTTGCGCCAGCTTGTTTGGCTTTGGATGCATCCCAGTTGCCATCCCATTTGGAAATATCAATGCCAAGGATTGTCATAGTGGGTCTCCGAAAAGTCTTGACTGGTGATTTTGATCAAAGTCCTAACAAAAGGTCTTAGGTTAGTGAAACATGGAATTTTTCAAAACGGTGTGCATTGGCATCGAAATCGTTTAGACTTTCACTTTGTTTTTGCCAAAGTACAGGTGACCATATTTCTGAATACTCACCCTGCCCCACGATCACAATTTCCTTCCCCAAGTCAGCATATTTACACAAGTTGAGTGGTAGTTCGATCTGTCCCAAACCATCCACGGTTAATTCCGCGGCACTTCCGAGGATCAACCGACTCAGAAGGCGAGCCATGGGATCTGAAATGCTTTGTGCCTTAACATGCTGATATATCGCAGAAAAAGCCTGTTGTGACAGGAGAAAAAGGTTCCGGTCAAATCCCTGGGTAACAAAGACAGGATTATTAGTCGCTTCACGGAAATTTGGAGGCAACGTCAGCTGGCTTTTCTCATTTAACTGCAGGATACTTTTTCCGAAAAACATCTTATTCCTTTTGAAAACAGTCCAAATACCTCTGGATATCGTCCATAACACCTGATACTACGATGGAGCAACTTATCCGATGTTACGAAGGGATAAGTTTCCGTGGAAGTAACTATATTTTCCCGCTTTTCCGAAGAATAGGACACCTCAGAAACCCGTTTATTTGTTTAGACGATATAAGAATATGAATTGGAGAATAAAATGGTAAGGAATCATCATGTTTTTATGGTGTCTGTAATTAATCATTCGATAAAACCAGGGTGGTTCAGGAAAAGAGGCAATTGGAGCGGGAGGAATGGATGGGTATGGGTGAAATTATGGGGCTTCTTGAAACAGTTGATAAGAGAATTAACAAGAAATTCGGAAGAATACCTTGATTTGGCAGTCATCATCGAAAGATTGGAAAAATAAAATTCTGTTTATAAATCCCTTCGTCTGGAAAAAAAAGAGCCCCGCATGGTTATCGGGGCTCGCTTGATGGATTGATACATCCTTAAGGCTACTCGGTTATTCCTTTTCTCACGGCATAGAGCGCTGCCTGGGTGCGGTTGGCAAGATGCAGTTTATCCAGAATGTTGCTTACATATTTTGCCACTGTCGACTCTTGAACAAACAACTTTTGACCAATCTCCTGGTTGCTTAGACCGCTTGAGATCAGGCGCAATGTTTCGAGTTCGCGCGGGGTCAAGGGCTCGGTCGTATACATCAGTTCTGTTGGATTGTTTAATTCACGGATAACCCGCATTGCGATGGATGGGTAAAGGGTTGATAAACCCTGAGCAACATCACGAATCCCCTGTAATAACTGGGTATGGGTTGCATCCTTTAGCATGTACCCCTGGGCGCCGAACTTGATTGCCTGGTAAACCCTGTCGTTGTCAGCGAAACTTGTAAGAACCAGAATATGCACATCCGGTTTTTTCTCTTTCAGTATCGGTATGGTGGTAAGTCCATCCTGTCGCGGCATGACCAGGTCGAGCAATATTACATCTGGTTTCGCCGAGAGAAGCATTTCCACGGCTTCAATCCCATCTTTGGCCTGTCCTACAACTTCAATATCAGACTGGAGGGATAAAATGGCTGCCAAGCCTTCCCTGACCACAGCTTGATCTTCTACAATAAGCACGCGTATTTTTTTCATAAAGGATCCTTTCTGAAATATGTTTAAATCGGAACTACCAAGGAAATCTTTGTTCCCTGCTCAGGCGATGAATCGATTTTCAGTCTGCCTTTTATTCTTTTAGCCCGCTCTTTAATATTTCCCAAGCCTTTACCGCCAAGCTTGACATGTTCAGAATCAAATCCAACCCCATTATCAACGATCTCGAGAAATATGGAGTCTTTCCTTTGTTTCAATTTCACCACGACCGATTTGGCATTTGCGTGTTTGAGAATATTATTCAACGCCTCTTCAACAATGTAGTAGATTTCAGTCTCCTTCTCCACTGATAATAATATCTCATTATCCGAAAGCATACGCGCCTGGATACCCGATCGACCCTCAACTGAGGCAAGGCGTTGTTGAATTGTCGCCACCAAGCCATCTCTCTCGATATCCACTGGCTCAAGCTCAAAAAGAAATAGGCGCATTTCTCTCAGAGCCTGGCGCGCATTGTCACTTATCTTGTCCACCATTCTATTTTCGTCGACGGGTGTCCCCGATTCCAAACCTAACTTGACGGCTTCTGTCAATGTAACCAGTCCATATAACTTCTGGGTGATGGAATCATGCAGGTCTTGTGCAAGGCGGTGGCGTTCAGCGAGGGCAATATCAGATTTTCTTTTACGATCAGAGTATATGAAGGATGCCAGCTCCTCAGTGACAACACTCAAACGGACAATTTCATCCGGGCTGAAACCATTTTCGCCAGCCCGTGCTTGCAGGAGCATCCCCATCAGTTGATCGTTATATAGGAGGGGAATAACAGCAACAACATAATTCCCAAAAAGTTGAGCGGTTTTTGAAAATTGCGTGTTATCCATATCTCCTGAAATAACAAGAGGTTCTTTGGTCCCAAAGATCCACTTTGACGACACCAATGCCTCCTGTAGGCTGGAGATATTGGTTTTTTCCTCCATGATGGACCCATGTTTCGCCATTAAAGAAAATTTAAATTTCTTGGAATTTGGAAGAGGGTCAATTAAACAAATGGCTCCGCCTTCCGCATGGAAGGAATAAGTGATTTGAAAGAGCACGTCTCTAAAAAAATCATTGGATGACTGGGAAGTCGTGGCTGTTTTAAAAAAGGACCTCAGCAGGTTGAACATTTCTTCCCTTGCGAGCTGACGCAATTCATCCGGATCTTTTCTTTGTGTTATGTCTCTTAGGAAAATTATCTTCCCCCTTTCATCGTCCAATTTAATGATGCGCACACTAAGGTGATGCCACTGTTGATTTAAATTTATGCTCCCTCGGAATTCAGTTTCCCGGGCATCGGTGGAATTTGAGAAACTACTCCAATTGGTTAATATTGTTTCAACGGAATTTCCATAAACCCTTTGACTTGGAATACCGAATAAATTTTCTGCAGCAGGATTTAAGGTTAAAATCATGTCTTTATTATTAATAATTATGATCCCATCGTCGATACTGTCAAATAATTCCTCCCGGGATATCANNCAATTATCGCACTTTCCATGGCGATCAGAGACCATGTTTTAAAAGGTTTTTCCTTATCCCTTGTCGGAGATATTGTCAGGAAAACGGAGGCAACCAGGAGGCTAATGGAATAAGTCTGGATTAACCATCCCAACACATCCAAGGGTGGTTTACCTGCTAGTTTCTGGAGATCCGCTGCGTAATACATTGCACCTGGAAGCGATTGGATTGCAAAAATAAAAAGAATGAGAACCGGTATGATTGCCAGGATTAATTGTATCCGCTTGGGTAAGCGCTGGTCGTGGGTTGCATTCCCAAGGAAATATGAAAAAACAAACGAAGGCATGCAGCCAACGAGCAAGCAAGTGAAAATGAAAATCCCATTTTTTAANNAATGGCTGGAATCATAAATTGTCAAGCAGTTGGTCTGAGAATCCACCAATTTGGGGGGGTAAGGATTGGGCGACCTGGTTTAGGCGGTTAAGCTCCCTCAAATAATAAATACTATCAGCCTTCCCTTTTTTTGCTTTTTTTATCATCCTCATTGCGGCAGGCAACCACCCCATGTAAAGATATATTTCTGCCACTTGAAGGCTGATTGCTTTCTGATCTGGATACTTGCGCAAGGCTCTCCGAAAATTCTGCACGGCTTCATCTATGCAGCCCAGGGCATAATAGACCTTGGCAGTATTTATTAATACATGAAAATCGTGGTCACTGTTGGTGTAGAGATTATGGTAAGAACCGGTAAATGGCTCAAGCAGTTTGTTCTTTTTAATGGAAGGAAGGTCGAAAAATTCGATGACTTTATGACGGAATGCCCAGAAATCTGGAGACCAGCGGGTTAATTGTTTCACCTCATTTTTGGTTAGCCAGAATATGGCCCGAATATTCCCCTCAATGAAATATTCCCTGTGCATGTTCAAAGCGCGATAAGCCTTGGAATATCCCTGTCCCCCTCCCCAGCGCAGTCCGCTAACATAATATATGGCTTGATTGTGTTTGGGGTGGTTTAGTAATTCAAAAGGAATATCGTAGTGCGTCTTGTCAACGGAATAGCGTAAAACAGCCTGACCTGATTCCCCAAGAGATTTAGCCAACAGGTTTTGAACAATGTATTTTACATGCTCCGAGCGATAAACTACAACAATAAGGCTGGGTCTATCCCACTGAATTCCCAGTAACAACTCATCCAGAACCAAGCTTACACGATCATTAAACTTATCCTTCCGGTTTATCTCTAGCATTTTTCCACCGTTTACGAAGGTTTTTGTGGAGAGATGGCTCAAATTATATCATGCTCCTACTGAGAGACTTTTCCCGCGGATTTTGCAGGCTGTGGAATAGTTCCAAGGGTTCCTTCGCCAATATCTATACCTGTAACCGATCAGGATATTTTTCTAATTATATAAATAGAAATGCCCTTTCCAATTAGAAAAGGGCAAATAATCAAATGTCTTCGTCTGAAATGTTTGTTTCTAAACCAGGAGTTATTGGATTTCGAAAATCATTAAAGAAAAATCGACTGTTGACGGTGAATATCGAGTCATTCTTTGGGGACGATCGTGATTTTGCGGGTTGGTTCTTCTCCCACCGACTGGGTGGTCACCCCAGGGTGTTCGCGCAGTTCCAGGTGAATAATCCGGCGGTCACTGGCAGACATTGGTTCCAATACCTGACGACGACCCGCTTTCATGGCCTGGTCAGCCATTCGTTGTGCCATTTGACGCAATTGGCGTTCATGTCGTGCCCGGTAACCCTGGACATCTATGATTACCTTCACCCAGTGTTCAGCCCGCTTGCTGACTATTAAATTGACAATATACTGCAACGCATTCAATATTTCAGCTCGACGTCCTATCAAGATACCCAGGTCATTCCCCTGGACATCCACTAAAACCGGACGTTGACCTTCCTCGTCTGGTTCTCCATAACGTACTTCAGTATGAGCAGAGATTTTCATCTTTTCCAACAGTTCTGCAACCGTTTGGCGTGAAATGAAAAGTGTATTATCGTCCAAAATGTTAAAAGCCTCTTCGGATGGCTCGGCGGGGATTTGTTCTCTCGCGGGAGTAAACCCTTTTTCATGCGCTTGGGTTGGTTTTTGAGAATCAATCGCGGAAGGTGAATGCTCGCTTTTAACTGTCAGACGGACGCGGGCCTGTCTACTGCCTACTCCAAACAGACCCCTGCTGCCGCCATCCAAAATTTCCACATCTACATCTTCAGCAGTAAGTCCAAGTTCTGTTATTCCTTCTGCTATCGCTTCTTCAACAGAAGGAGCAATTTTTTCGAGTGTTGTTTGTTGGTTCATTTATTCCTCGAAAGGACTGTGGAGCTTGGTTTATATCCAGGGATGATTGCGCGCCAATTTACCTTGCCCAGCAGTGCATATTGCGCAATGCCGATCAGGTTACCGGTGATGAAGTAGATGGAAAGGCCGGATGCAAAGGTCAATGCGAAATATCCCAGCAGAAGCGGCATATACAGGGCCATCATTTTGTTCATGGTTGCACTTTGATCGTTTGGGTTGGTGGATGCCGGCATTGTTACTTTGGACTGTACATATGTCGTGATTGCAACAATGATGGCGAGAAACGGGATGCCAACCCCGAACATATATACACGCTCCGGTTGTCCCAGGTTCATCCATAAGAAGTTGCTGTGGAGAGGAACCAGGTCTGGAGTATTAATATGGAAAAAGTTTAATAGTGGGGAAACGGCCCGGGTAAGAATGAGCAATTGACCCGGAGTGGCAGCCAATGCGCGCATGATGCTCTGGTACAGGCCGAAGATGAGTGGGATTTGAACGATGGACGGAAGGCATGAGGCAAACGGGCTGATACCCAGTTCCTTGTATAGGCTCATCTGCTCCTGAGCCAATTTCTCCTTATCCCCCTTGTGCTTTTTCTGGATATCCTGCCATTGCTTGGATTGTTGAAACTCCGTCATCTTGGTGCTGGATTTAATTTGCGATGCCATCAATGGATGGGTTAATACCCGGATCAGGATGGTGAATAATATGATCGCAATCCCGAAGTTACCACCGATCAGTTTATAGATCAGCAGCAGCGCGGTCGTAAATGGGTTGACAATGATGGTTTCCCACATGGTTCCTGTCCTTATTTAACTGGTTTAAACGACCACTTTATAGTCCCTGCTTGGTCGAGAGCCATGAGCAGGTTGTCTCCACCGACTGGTGCAAGCAGGATCAGGTCTCCTGCAGCAACGGCGCTGGAGTATATTTTCCCATTTATCGGGATCGGACGAATATTCTGCCCGGTGTTTTCCATGAAGTAAAGATTGCCAGATTCAGTCCCAACGACAATTGAACTTCCAACGACCAGGGGGGAGCCGATAATGGCTCCATTCAATTGAGTTGTCCAACCGTTTCCATCCCCCGTTACTGGAAACGCGTATAACTTACCATCAGAATCACCTACATATATGTTTTTGTCATCCGCGACCGGACCAGACCAGATCCATGAGGAGGTTGGATGTTGTTGAATGATTTGACCGTTGCGTGTGTTCAACGAGACCAATACTCCACCATACGTCCCGATATACAGGGAATTATCTGGTCCAAGCACGGGTGAACCCAAGATGGCTCCGTCCACGGTCTGCTTCCAGGTTTCCTTGCCGGTTTGGGCATTAACCGAGTAGACGTGCCGGCCAAGAGTGCCAAAAAAGACATTGGTACCATCCGAAACCGGGCTTCCCCAAATCGCCTGGTCGGCTTGGAAGGGGGAAACCCATTTTAGTTTACCGCTGAAATCCAGGGCATACAGGTTGTAATCTGCGTTGGCAGCAAAGATTGTATCATTGATGATCAATACCCCCCCAATCCAACGATCCTTGGCTTGTTCAAATTTCCAATTCTCAGCACCACTCTGCGGGTTGAGGCTGTACAGTTTATGATCGAAACTGCCCACGATCAACTGCCCGTCGGAAGTCATGCTGGGATGGGCATAAAATGGAGTTGCGGTGGCAGCCTTCGCCGGGAAACGCCAAACTTCCGCTCCGGTTTGCAGGTTGACAGCATACACAAAGGGTCCACCCGCCACATAAGCATTGGCTGCATCAAATGTTACCCCCGGCCAGGAACTTGCGGTGAGTCCGGTGGCGCAACCTCCCAGAACTACCGCCGTTGCCAGCAGCAGACCGATTAAACAAAGGTATTTTATCCTCATGAAGTCTTATTTCTCCTAATGAACGGGGTCGTAACCCCCGTGATTAAACGGGTTGCAGCGCATCACTCTCCAGGCAGCCATTGCGCCTCCTTTGATCACACCGTATTTATAGACCGCTTGATAACCGTAATGCGAGCAGGATGGATAAAAGCGGCAGGTGTCTCGTGGCAGGGTCCTGGCAATACTTGCCTGGTATATACGGATGAGTCCCAGCAGCGCGATGCGGGGCAAATTGATTACTTTGCGGGGAAGGTCACGCAAACGAGGTTCTTCAGTGTAATCGTGAGGCAGGTACTCAAAGGTCATGGGTTTTCGAAAGAAGACTGGCACGTTTCAGCAAGATTGATAGTGCATCTCTGGCGAGCTCGAAATTTGAGGCAGGGAGAGGGGAACGGGCTATCAGCAGCAGATCGGATCCTGGGATTATATTTTCCATCAGGTCGCTCATCGCTGCGCGCAGGAGGCGTTTGGCTCGATTGCGTTTGACTGCATTACCCACCGCCAGCCCGGCGCTCACTGCGACATGCGATTTGGGTGCGTCCGATTTGAGCACATATAACACAACAAGTGGGTGGGCATACCACTTGCCGGAACGCCGCACCCTCTTTATATCGGTCGACCTGGTCAGGCGAAAACCTCGTTTCACCTGCTCCTGCCTTCGCCCGCGCGGAGATCATAACAACGCGCAATTGAATCCTTACCAGCGAACGTGCTTCACGTGAGCATTGCTGCGGACGGTAAGGCGAATGCGGCCTTTAAGTCTCCGCCTTTTTAAAACTTGGCGTCCATCTGCGCTGGACATGCGCTGGCGAAAACCGTGCACTCGCACGCGCCGCCGGATCTTGGGTTGATATGTGCGCTTGGGCATTTATACTCCAAAAAATATTTATTAAAACACCAATCAGCGGTTTTTCCGCTGGGGTTTTCTATACGGTCCATGTTCCCATTTTGATCTGGATGAACCGTATCTGGTACGGGTCATGGACGGGTCGAAATTATAACCGAAGGGGGGTGATTCGGTCAAAGGAAATTCGGATGGAAATCTGTCAATATTCCTTCTTGGAACCAGCGAATGCCGGACAATTCCTCCAGGTGGTCATTTCCCATCCACGTACGAATAAACACCCCGATATTCAGGAGGGAGTTGGCGGGCAAGCGTTTCCATGATCGTGCGTGTACCATCCCGGAGACTCTCCCGATGCCGGGTATTTTTGGATAAATGGAACGGCGTTCCCACCATGATCTTTACCCGTGTCCGGCGTAGTTTCCCCAGGTTGTTCTCAAGCTGTCGGAATTCGGTTCCGGTAATTGTGACCGGTATGATAGGCACATTTGATCTGAGGGCCAGGAACGCAGCTCCTTCAGTTCCTTCCTCAAGCGCGCCGCTCACTGACTCTCGTCCCTCTGGAGCAATGACCATGAACCTCCCCTGGCGGAATGCTTCCAATGCAATTGAAATGGCATGTCGATCTGGCTGGCCGCGGCGCACCCAAATAACTCCAAGCATATTTGTCACCACGCGCAGTGCTGGAATCTCGCGCAATTCGATCTTTCCGAGAGTTTCGGGGAAACCCGGCAGGGCTGCCCACACCAGGATGATATCTGGATCTCCCAGGTGATTAATGACTACCAATCCCGGGCCTTGCGGTGGAAAATGCTCCAATCCAGAAACCGACATCCTGGTAAAGCAGAAAACCAAGACCCGGCAAAGAAGCTTAATGAACTGACGAAAAAAACTCCGGCCGGGTGTCAATTCTGGCAGGCGGGTTGGATTTGGGAAATTATATTCGCTAACTGGTTTCGGAGTCTGGGAAGATGGCATCATCGGAGTAGACACCGCGATACTCCTCGGGTAACAGCCCTGCCAGGTGACGCATTACCAGGTCAGCATTGCGTTGGCGGGATGTGCGCCTTACCTCACCCTGTCCCTCAACGGGGGGCAAATATATCGGTTTGCCGATCCGCATTTCCAGCAGGGGTCTTTTTCCCTTGGAAGCTTTTTTCCAAAAATCATCAGTGGTTCCAACGATTGCTGCAGGGAGGACCGGTAAGCCCGATTGCTCTGCAAGGTATGCGACCCCCAATTTGGCAACCCGCAATCCCGGAACATGGGAGCGTCCTCCTTCCGGGGCAATCAAAAGGGGATACCCAGTTCGCAGAACTGCCAGGACCTTTTCAAACATCGCCCGATCATACTCTCCACGATGAACCGGAATCCCGCCCCACAGACGGGCGAGAATATTTTGCCCGGGCCTGTCCCAAACTTCTACCGCGCCCAGGGCTTCCAATTGTTCCGGCCAGAATACACCCACAAAGGGCGCCTCGAAAAGGGACACGTGGTTGATGGCCACGATATACGGTTTTCCCAGCGGTACGTTTTTCTTCCCGGTTATCTTGACGGGTGCAAGGATCCTGAACACCAATCCCAGAAAGACCCGGATAAACGGTCGGCTCAACCAGCGGCGCCACCATGCAAGGTGGTATGTTTTTACCGGCATAGGGTCTTCACCTTCTCATAAACTTCTTCTGCATTTAATTTGTCTGAATCGATGATGACCGCATCTTCTGCGGCACGCAAAGGCGAGAAGTCACGTGTGGAATCGATATCGTCCCGCTTGCGGACCCCCTCAAAAACCTGGAGAAAATCTGCCTGACCTCCTCGCAGGAGGATCTCCGTATAACGCCGGCGCGCCCGTTCTTCTGCTGATGCGTCCAGGTAAATTTTTAAATCTGCCTCCGGCAGGACAACCGTCCCAATATCCCGTCCCACCATGACCACCCGTCCCCGCAGGCCAATGCGGCGCTGCTGGGATGCCAGCGCTTCGCGTACCCCCTTATACGCAGAGACGGGAGAAACATTGGCTTCTACATCCGGGCGGCGAATCTGCCAAGAGATATCTTTCCCATCTAGAAGGACATCACACGCGCGACCATCTTCCTTGGAAGGAGGGCGTACATCAATTTGGGCAGTCTTTGCCAGCGAAGTGACCGCTGACTCATTAATTATTTCCAGGCCGCGTTCGAGGGCTCCCCATGTTACAGCTCGATACATAACGCCGGTATCAAAAAAGAGGTAATCAAGAGAATCAGCCAACCGGCGACCAAGAGTGGATTTTCCCGATGCTGCAGGACCGTCAATGGCAATGATAATGGGGATAGTCATGGGATTCAAAATACATTTTCAAGGATTGGGAACACCCTGGTTGTCCAGCATCAGGTCAGATCGCACCCAAAGGATGATTTCCTGGCGTAGGATGGGCATCTGCCGGTAAACAAACCACTTCAACCAGTCTGATGTTTTGGCATGACTCCAATCCGCTACTTCACTCAGCGGGAGGGCCTCCCCCCGATAATTTGCTGCCAGGTTCAACTTGTCAATGGAGGAAATTACCATTTCAGGGGTCGCATCGGGGGTCAGGGCATTGACTTCCTGGAGCTGCCAGTCACGAAAGAGCCAGCGGAGCGCGGGAGAGTCAACAGCAACAATCGTCAACGTTAATTGACCGTCGTAACCTGTGTTCAGGTTTGATATTTGATTGGCTACCTTCAACAACACATCCACACGACCTGTCCGCGGTTCTGGAGGCCATAGTTCAACGGTAAGAGGTTCACGCAGTCCCCCCGCACCGGTGCTCATTGCCAGGGTGAACGCGAGCAATGCGAACACGCCAGCCCATACTCCCCCCAGGCGGGCAATCCTTCCAGACCAACCAGCTCTCACCAAAAAAAGGCTTAAACCGATTAAGAGGATTACCGCAAGCAACACGTAAAGTCGCACGCGGGCTTCATCCAGCCCCAAGTCCATGGTGGTGACCTTGGCCAGGTTTAACCAGCCGAATACAAGCAGCGAGTCAACCAGCACCACCACACCCGCCAATCCCCATAGATTGCAGTCTTCAAAATTAAGGTGCTGACCCAGTTCCAAGGCTGCCAGTGCCCAAATTGGTAGGAGCGCCCATGATAGGTCACCCGTTTGTTTCCCCGGGTACATGATCGCCAGTAATAACCCCATAAACGCCCATACCGTTAAGCTGATTATTATTTTGTTCCTATTACGGATCCCGCGTACTGCACCAGCAATACCAAATCCCAGGGGTAGGATTTCATAAGCGGGGAGGGCCAATAAAAGTCGCCAGGCCTGTACATCCGACAGAGTCCACCAGCCGCGCAGCGATTCCACGAACGACATGACAAAAGCCGGCAGTCCTTTTGGAGAAAGGAAAAATAAGCTGCCAATAATAATGATGGTTCCAAATCCGGAAGCAAGCGTTCTTTGATACCCTTGCCACCCGCGTTGCGTAATTTTCTCGCTGGATTCTTTGGTTTCGATCTTCTCTCCTGTTTGTGAAGGGATTCGTTTCCTGAATGCCGTGGAAAAAGCCCAGGATAATACCAGCCCTAGGAGGCCAAACCAAACCGAAGCCCCGGAGAGTGCCGCCAATCCGGCAAAAATACCGGCAGCAGTATTCCGTCCCTCTAGCCACATCACTCCGCTCAGGACAAGGCATGTGATCGCCAGCATCGGTCCACCCGCCAGGTGCGACATCGCAACCAGTCCGGGGTCGAGCGCCAGGCCAAACGCCAGGATAATCGCAGGGTTTCGCCCCAAGCGGCTGCGAAGTGACCATGGAACCAGGACAAGGCCGGCTCCTGCCACTGCCGGCCAGAATCGGGCTAGGAAATTCGTCGCCCCAAAAATATAGAATAGGATGGCAGTCAGGTGAATGTATGCCGGATTGGGATCCAATGCCGGATGAACGCCCTGTGAAACTCTCAAAGCTTGCAATGCCCAGCCTGCTTCGAAATTGGAAAGGGGAAGCGAGCCGAGGTGGAGAAAGCGTAAACCGACTGCAATTGTGAGAGCGATGGCGTAGAATGCATGTTCAAGAGTGGGGTGAAAATTTTTCATTGGCATTATTTTAGCACGTAGTCGCGGTTTACCCATGCTCCGTTCATGGAACTTCGAAAATTTTCACCTGACCCTGCTGATATACGGTCGTTAGGTATTGCTGAAATTTGGTTTCATTTAGGTGATACGTAATCCGCTCCAGCGAACCGACAAACACATAGCGGATCCCATATTGCAATAAGATGCTCCTGGCTTCATCCCACTTGTTTGTTTCATACAGGTGTCGAATATCATCCTGGCGCGTTCCCTGCAGGTCATAATTTCCCCGCCATTGACCTTCATGCATCGGCCACCCCAGAATGGTGGGCAATCCACTATATATGGAAATATGAGCCCAGTCAGTGTAACTGGCGTCTATCTTGGTCGCTTCTACGATAATGCCATAAGGAGCGCTGCGAAGCCATGCTGCGGCAGCCATATCATCCGGATATTGGCGGATGAAGAAGGCGCCCCCATCAAGGGTCCAAACTTGAGACGCTTTTATCCAGGCTGATGTATCACCAGTCTTGCGGGCTTCCTTCAACGCTTGATTGAATGCCGGAACCTGGAAATTATTGGTCTTGGTGACCAAGCCAAGCAGAGGGTAGATCACCGCCAGGGATAGGACCACAAACAGACTGACCCGGTAGACCCATTTCCAGGTCCCGCGTATATGATGAAGCATTATTGCCACACCAAACGCGGCTGCCACACTCCATAACAACCATGCCTGGTAATAGAATTTGAAAATGGTATTCATGCGGTTGGTGAACTGATCGCGCAGATATATAAATTCAGGAGCCAGGACAAGCAATCCTCCAAGCAGTATTAGGAACAGGATAAATAATCGCGGACCATGATTCAAAGTTTGTTCACCCTTATCAATATTGATCCTGGTTTCCTGTCCCTCCCCTCCCCTTTTTATGAGAAATGCCAGGGCAGCTCCAAGAAGCAGCAGGAGGGTTAATATGCTACCGATAAATGATAAACGACGATTAAACGCAGCAGAGAAATAGAGCACCGCGTTTATAAACCCTTCACTGGCAAGGTAATTTGCAACGAAATCAGGCATCCTGAATTTTGCGACTAATGCCAGCGCCCACGAGAATATCCATAACAATCCAACCAGAATTGCAGCCAGCCCAAATCCGCGCCTCCAATTGGCAGTGAGTTTTTCAACACGCCAAAGATAGAATAAGTAAGCAAAGATTGGAAGGAACAAGGGACCAAACATCATCCAAAGGTGTGCTGCGCGAGTCGGGTTTTCCAGGTTTGGAAGGATGCCGCCTGCCTGGGAGGAAAAACCCGTATAGAACGGAACATAAAGCAATATTGATAGCAAACCAAGTGGCACGCCCAGGGTAAAAAAATCTTTTACCCGTTTCCAGGTCCATCCTGACTCCACCGTCCGGAAAAGGACAAAGGCACCGACGAGCAGGGCAAAGCCAAAAAGGATGTCCCATGTATTCAGGAACGCCAGCCCTCCTAAGACCAATGCACCAAAGAACAAGCCCATGGGAGTTACTGCCAGCCGGTAAAGGCCCAGGTTCGTTTCCCCTTTCCAGCCTCCCAGGAAAAGGTTGAGCGACACGCCAATAGCCAGCAATCCAAATGGCATTGCCAAAACGTGAGGGTGAAGGTCACCCAGCAGGTAAGAAAAGAAGGGGAATTCATCAATGATCTCATTCCACTGATGAGCCAGGTTGTATTCCGTGATGACCCGGGAAGCGCGCCACCACCAGTAATATCTTTCCGGCATCCAACCAAGAGGTAAAGTGGGTGCATCCCTCAAATTCTGCAGGTCCAACCAATTCCAAAAAGCCGAAGTGGCCGTTCCATCGGCGTTGAATTTCCAGAAAAATCCCAGTCTGTGAAGGACCTCGAAAAAACCTTCGAAGTTGGAAACGATCAGCAGGAAGAAAGGGCCAAGAAATGGTAAACCAGTTAACGAGTAGTGATTTGCAGGTGATGGGTGATTTTTCCTCCAGGTAGACAGAAGATTATAAATTACTCCATAAGCCCCAACTGCGCTCAATGCAAACACCAGCGAGAGCATCATGTTGAAAGCCACGCTTCCCAGCGTCCCGGTCGTTTTGGCAAACATGGCTGTCATTACATAACCAAAGTAATAATATGATATGGCATAACCCGAAAGCCAGGGATCATGCGGCGGGAATGTCGGTGATCTCAGGATGGCATTGATAAAGGCTAATTCCATCGGTTTCTCGGTGCCGACAATCTCCGGGTTTCCCGCACGGATAAAAACCAGGAAAATAAATGCAAGGAAAAATAGGATTTCCACATTGGTAACTAAACGCACATTGGATCGAATCCATTCCACCAAAGACTTGCGCATCTCTTTTTGTTTTATTCCAAACCCTGAAATTCCCGCCAAAATAACCAACCCAAGAATTAACCCGCCGCTGTCATTCTGAGCCATCCCCAGGGAGGTCATCATCCAAAAGACGTACGCCCAAATCAGTAATCCAAATGTGCGTGCCAGGCTGAATCCACGGTCAGCAAGTGCTGGAAATAATCGGAAAGCCAGGGGGAAGGTAACCCAGCCCAAGGCGGAAATAAGCAAGTACCAAGCCAGGAAAGTTAGCATGGAGTTCTGAAATCAAAGGCAAAAATCGGGCAGGCAATCATTTAATTATCCATCATTAATGAACGCACCTTTATGAATGGGGGTGATGGATTACCGACTGAATCTTACCGCCATTATCTCTTAATCGTTTGAGAGTGCAACCCTTTGATGGATGTGAAAATTGGTCATGGTCCGGAACACAACTCTCGTATGGTCCGAATATATCGAATTGGCCGCATAACAAAGGCTGATCATCCATCGTTGATTGGGCATATCAGAAGCTTGTTGCATTACAGTCCCGATGGAATGATGAACAAGCCATCCATGCCTTTTTTAAAATTATAAACTTGCACAATGGATTCGAGGTTTAGAGATCCATATATGTGAGGAAACATCTCATCCGCTTTATCGGCTCCTGCTTCCCACAAGAGAACAGGCTTGACCAATGAAGGGTCTATTTTTAGGATTATCAGGTTGTCTTGCTTGTAATAATATTTATTGGCTACGCGCAGTAATTGATCTGCCTTGGAACAGTGTATGAAACCTTCACTCACCATCGAATCAGAAGAATAACTCCCTCGCTTCTGCGCTGTGGACCAGGAACTCCGCGAGGTGATGTGATAAATAAAATCTGTCACCGGGTGCCCTTACCCATTTCAGGGACATCGTAGATTACTGTTTGTTTATCGCGATATACCTCATGCCAGAAAATGTTGTTATTCGCCTCGAACTTGAGCAACCCATTCTCAACTCCGGGGGGAACAGATCCACCCGGGTTCCCGGGAGTGTATTTGGCTATCTCCAATTGTCCCACTATAATGTATCTAACTTTATACTTCCTTAGAAAATCTCGCGCAGCAGTCACGTCCGTCGTCGCGTAAAAATTGTCCACTTCCTTTCCTCGAGCGATCACCTTGGTTGAATCGAGGACACGTTGCTGTACCTGGTGCCATTCCCACCCTACCACGTCTGGCAAGCCCGTATAAATCGAGAAGCGTTGATGCCATCTGTACTGGACTCCTGCTGATGCTGCTTCCACGATAATTGGTGATCCCTGCACATTATCTTGCATCCAGATGATGGCGCGATAATCTTCTCTTAAATCCATATCCATACCGTAATCTGCATACATGGCGTAATTCATATACATCATGCTGTCGAGGGTGTGAGGCGCGGAAGAAGTCATCCGATCACCAATTTTGTCTGCACCTCCGATCAGCAAGACCAAGGATGCACCAACGGTGAGGGTGATCGCGCTCACCTGCCAGGCTGTTCGCCACCCTGGCAGCCATTTGCGGAATTCAGACACCAGCCAACCAAAAGCGGCTGCGGCGGAAATCCCAAGTAAAATCCAGCTCTGGACGCCAAATTTGAAAACCGTGTTAAATCTTCCGATGTCACCGGCAACGACAATCAATTCAACCATCATCGTCAGCAACAACCCAGTACCAACCATGAACAAAACTAGTCGTTTCAAGTCGGAAATTCCGGGTCGAAATATAAGGAGTGCCGCCCAAATTGCCAGCGGAAGTGCCAGCCAAAGTATGGAAACCCCTTTCCAAGGAACGTTTTGGGATGAACTCATTACCCAGGCTTGCTGAAGGATCAACGCCATGAGAATGATCACCAACGCGGTTACAATCAAATCCCGGTATGGACGCAGTTTCCCCAGTGCAGAGACGGGAGTTGTAGCCAGCCACTGGCGCGTTTCCCAGGTCATCCACGAGACGATGAAAAACAGGAAAACTCCCCATTGGGTTAAATAGGTGGAAATTGGGGTACGCGCACCTTTCCAGGATTGAATTGAAGTGTAAGCCTGGCTAAACCAGTGGGAAAATGGCTGATACATTAATATTGAAAGTGCCGCCAGGGCTGCCAGCGCACCTCCGGTTAACAAAAGTCGTTTTCCCCACCCCGGTATGGGAATTCGCAGGTTTTCCGTGTTACTGTAACGCCAAACCGTATATACCAGGACAATCGCCCCGAGGGTAAAGTAGGTATAGAAATCCCAGGTGTTTGTTGGTTTTAACGACCCGATGATCAATCCCCCCAGGAAATACCCAATTACCGCGTTGCCCGGGCTGCTCCACCTGGCTTTCGAAACGAGGATGGAAAGAGCCCAGGAGATTACCAGCACGGTCAGCATGAGCGCGATCATATGTGCATGCAGATCTGAATATATAAAGGTGAACACAGGAAATTCATAGAACTCGCTATAAGCAGGAGGGAAAATCCTGCTGGAGAACCAATACCAGTCGCCGCGTCCAAAGGGCAGGCGCATACCCCCCAGTACCATGAAGATTCCTTTGAGGGTCCACCAGATGCGCTGGATGAGGTTCGCCTTATCGATCACGCCTCCGGGGGCTGCCACTCGCTGGAAACCCTGGTACAACATGTGAATCACTCCCAGGTTTCCGAGCAAAACCATCGCAGATGAAGCTGAGATGCCCGAGATGAATTTTGTGCCGAACAACCGCGCTCGAGGTTTCTCCTCTTCTCCGGGCTTTGCATTTCTGATTTCATGCAAAATATTCCAGCCCACTGAAAAGGCACTCACTGCCAGGCAGGCAAAAAGTGTGGGCAGCAGTAAATTGTATGCAACGGAGGGAACGATGCCAAGCAGTTTGACAGGTGTGCCAACGATCACATAGCCATAGTAATAATAATTAATGTATCCACCCGCGAACCACGGATCATAAGGTGGAAAACTTGTGCTTTTCAAGACAGCGTTGAAATAGGCGAAGTCCATTGGCCGTTCACCCCCCTTGGATGAATGCCAAAGATCGGGGTTCCCAATTCTGATAAATAAATCAATCAGGAAGAATGACAGGAAAACAACTTCGACCATCAAAAAATATTTTTTACGTTCTCGAAACTCCTGCAGTAATTCAAAACGCTGTCGCCAGGCTTGCCACAAACCTGCCACAATAATTATCGCCAGGGATAAGCCGATGGTCAGCTTGGTGTAAGAGAGGCCGACCGAACCGGCCATCCATGCCAACCATGCCCAGAGCAGGAGCCCGATGATCCGGGATAGTGGGTAGCCACGGTCCTCCAGACCGGGAAAAGCAGCGCGCACCAATGGGTAACACACCAGCCCGAGAGCGAAGATGACCAGGTACCAAATCAGCAGGCCTAAGACTGGATGGCGATTATAGAGGGCATCCCGCTTGAAAAGATCAGACCACGTCCCCCCTTTCTGCTGGGCTGCCAATTGATCAGTAGGCAGCAGTAAACTCTTGTATGTGTCAGCCTGACCAGGTGTCAGGTGGATGGCTTGGCTGTAATCTATTTTCCCGAGAACCGCTTGAACATTGGACTGGCTGTAATTGGAGTTCTTTTTAAAGATCAATACTTTGGGATGATCGTAAAAAGTGAATGCTTCTTCAGCTGACTGGTCGTTAATCACAAGCGGACCAATACTTGGATATGATTCAAAAGTGGCCACCAGATCAAAACCCAGCGCACCCTGGAACATGCCTTTTTTCGCCACCCGGTAACACCAAATAATGTTCTTTTCAGGTGGGCAACCAATCAACTGGCGGTAGTATTCAGTTGTCAAAGGATATCGTTCAGGCAGGCGGGTTATTTGTGCATATTGGTGGTTGGTTGGAATAAAGATGTAGTCAGCCTGATCAAGCACCACCTGGAAAAGTGTCAATTTTGCAGCATTATCATCCCAGTACACCTGCAAATTTATACCCCCGGGATAAATTCCTCCAAAAGCGTCGTAAACTGCGGTACGAAACGGCAGGGGGTAATCATAATCAGTTTCATTGGCGACAGGAGAACCGACCAGCGTAATGACCCCTCCGCTTGTTTGGATTTGAAGATAGTAGGTTATCCCACGCTGAACAGCGATTGGTCGATTTAATGTTAGATTGAGCGGATCTGCTTTTTGACTCCCAGCGGGTGTGAAATCTTTTGTCACCGCCAGACTGGCTAGTGTCTTGTCTGGAGTTGGATCTGGTTCTGCAGACAGGATCACTTTCAAGGTTTGCGGTCCCGTGGCGGAGGCGTCAGTCACATGCAGGAGCATGATCGAAGACAGGGTGCCATCGCTCTGTGAGACAAAAACCGCTTTATAGGGCATGTCTGATTGAATGATCGAACCCGTGGAAAATGGAATTAACTGATGAACCAATGTCCCGTCAACAGTTTCAATATTTAAATTTATTGGACCGGGTATGTTCTGATAAATCCAGTTTGAAGCAGCCATGCGTGTTTCCGGTCGAATATAGATTCGGCTAAACCCATACGCATACGCAGCGGTTAATCCAAACACCAGCAAGCCAATTATCGCCACCAATCCCCCCCGCCAATTAAATTTCTTCAATTGCGCTGGGCGGGGTCGGGCCCAATCGAAAATCACCCAGGCAGCCATCATTCCCAATATCGGGTATACAGGGAGTTGGTAGCGCATGGTGGGATTATATTGAAGCGATTGCCAGACGAAATAGATTCCGGTCCAACTCCAAAGCAGTCCATGCTGCCGCCATTCCCCCTTCAACATGCGCCAACCCATCCACAGGAATCCAGCCCAGGCAAGGATGCCAAGAGGGAGGCCGAGCCCCCATTCGGTCAGGTTTTGGAACGAATATAGATGGTTGCGCCGCGCCCATTGGAGAGCCCAGTTCAAGTCAGCATTTGGACTCGCCTGCAGGAGTTGCTCATGAACTTTTTGCACCCATTCAGGATTAAGTTTCAGGTCAAAGAAACCCGGACCGCTGAAGGCATAGGGTTGAAAAACACGGAAAGATAGGACCGAGAAGATTGCACCAATGACAAGAAAGACGATGGCTTTTGGAATAAAGGCTTCAAGAGTTGGATGAATCGCCCGGTCGTCACTAACACCTTCTGCCGGGACTGAATCTTTGGGCGATTTTCCAAAGTATCGCACCAGCAGTGCGATGGGAAGCACCGCCGACATGGCAGCGGCATTAAGTTTGGAGGCAACCGCCATCCCCAGTGCGATTCCAAAAGCGGCGGATAAATAAACTAACCCATCCTTGAGAAAGTGTATTATTGTATTCCGTATGCGCGACCAGGACGAACCGCCAGTACTCGTCACCACTGCGTTTTCACCCGTACGCTTCCATTTTCCGGTCGCAATTAACGCCGCGACCAGCAAGGTCAGAAACATAAAGAACGTGGAGAAGTTGTCCGTGGTGTAGAAGTGTGACTGCTGGATCTCCATGACAGTAATGGCTGAAAACGCTGCCCCCAGTAATGCCACCCGGCGGCTGTAAAAACGCCTGGCGATGAAATACATTAATGCGATTGTTCCCAGGTCGGCTATCCCGGATAGTTGACGCCCAAATAAAGTCACAGCGTTCAATTTGCCAAACGACTCGGCCAGGCCGTGGACGATAAATAATGGCAGCGTCCCATATACATAAGCCGGGTATCCGACGACTCCAGGATTGAGTGTCGACTTGGCAGTATTAAAATAATCGGCAAGATTGTGAACCGTCTGAAGACCCAGTGTGACCGAGGTCATGAAGTTTTCATCTGGATGCTGGATGTTCAGCTGGCCCCAGTCACTTCCACCAAGTCGAAAGTATGCCCCAATTAACAGGATAGCAATGAGCAACAAGTCATACAACCAGTTGAAATTCTTTTTGGGATGGGGAACGACTGTTTCAACCATGAAACCTCATCATTGAAGGGGTGGGACAAATAAAATCATAAAATCTTTGCCTTCCATATTGGTCGCGGACAAAAAACGACTCCAGACCCCATTTGGATACACAGCATTCAATTGGCTTCTTGCCGCTGCGTCTTCTAAATTAACAATAAACAGTTTCGGACCCTTCACATCCAGCGTTGTATCAAAATTTTCCGGCCAGATGGCAAAGTCCCGGTTGGGAATGCCTGCCCAAACCCCCGGCAGGCGGGTGTCCACCCAGTAGGGATAAGGCACGATCCAGGTATTATTGGTTGATCCGTATGTCTGTCCAAACTGTTTGATCACCGCGCCCATCTCGGAAGAATTCCAGGCTCCTTGGGTGTATTGCGCGGCGAATTGATTGAAAACCAGGTCATAGTTCTGATAGGATGACCAGCCAGCCAGTACAAGGATCACCAGCCAGTTTAAGGCGGTTCCGATCCGGCGATTCATTGTGAACTTTTTTCCGTCTCCTGGAGTAATTCCTCCCTCGAACCCACGCCTGATGCTTGCCAGTAATCCATCCAGAGCAACTCCTACAAGGATGAAGGCTGGCACCATGGCCCCCGCTGCCCGGTTCAAAGCCGGGTTTTCTGCTGGGAATGCCAATGACAGGATCGAAGGCAGTTGAAGCAAGGGAACTGCGAGCAGCAGGAAAAGGTCTTGCCAGTGTCGCTGGCGGATGTACCGGATCAAAACCAGCACCCCTCCGATCAGGAAAAGCGATCCGGCTACAACATCCAGCGCCGGGCGGTGTGGTATCGAGTGGACCCAGATCTCACCATTATCCCAATTAAACATCCGCAGGGCGTTCCAGGTATTTGAGATCAGGATTTGCCCCCAAGGTGCGGGAAGAGGCGTCTCAATCGATCCGAGGCGCGAAAAAGCCCGGTAACTGAATGTATCCGGATTGTCAAACCAGTAGCGTGCCAACGGAAGAAAAACAATCAATGACATTATTGTCAACAGGGAGAGCCAGAGAATTGCCCGTTTACGGCTTCCCTTGGATTGAGAATGAATAAGGTACAACCCAAAGGCTGCAAGCACCACAAATGGCATGATCCGGAAAGGACTATAACCGTGCAAACCCAAGCCAAGGAACAATCCTGATATAACAAAGTCATTACGGTTGCGGGATCGTAGACCTCGCAAGAGATAGAATAGTGTGGGAGCGACAAATAATGGATATAGGGGGAAGCGCAACCCCGCACGGCTGATTACATTCGGCCAATAGGCAATCCCAATGAAAAACATGGCCAGCAACCCAATTTTCCTGCTCCCAAATTCCTTTCCGAGCAGGTACATGTATGGCAGGGTGACCAGCCCACAGATTATCGTTCCTATTTTCAGACTTAAGAACGACAACCCAGAGCCAAAAATCCAGGAGACAACCAGCGTGAGATACATTTGTATGGCTTCACGACCGGTATTCCGGGGGAAGAAAATGTGTGTCTGACCTTGGGACACATCGTATACATCGAGTAGTTTCTCGGCATGATCGCTGAATGGTTCAGACGGGACTCCTCCCACATTGTAAATGCGGAAAAAGATGACAATTCCTGAAACTATCAAGACCAGCAGTGTCCAGCGCGTGACATTTATCTGCCAGGCATCCCGTTTGAAAAAACCCTTCACCCGCGACCATACGGGTGTCAAGTTCTCATCCGGAAGCCAGAAAGCCCAGATGAAGGAAATTATTGCCGAAACCCATAAGATTACGTTCAACTTGGTGAACAAATTATTCCCAAGGGTTAAAAAGGCGGATACCGAAAGGATTATGCTGAGGATCAGCGGCAGCCGCCGTACTCGTAGGGAGTCGGGATGGTATTCTTCTTCCGGGTAAGGTGTGAGTGTCCACTCCTTATGCAGAATTGCCAGGATAAGCCATGCCAGGCCGAATCCATATAAAACCAATCCAAGGGTGACAGGTCGATTGGGGACGGTTTCAAACGCTCTTTGCCCAACAAGGGCAAATATCAATGCAAACAGGGAACGCCAGGGCCAATTGCTCTTGAGTTTTGTCTTTTCAGCCGGCTTTACCGGATTCTCTGGTGTCTCCTGGAGATATTCCGGAAGCGCACCTTCCTGCGTTGGGGGTGACCCAGGTTTAAAAGAGTAGCTGTCATATTTATGGTTTGGTTTCCAGAACTTCAGCCGCGATTTCAAAAAATCGAGAATACTGGGTTCTTCAACAGGATGATTCTTCTCAGAATTATTCATGTACCTGGCGTCCTAAGTTGATTTTCTTGCAATCATGATGATACTCTCACCCCAGCGCAATGGTAAGAAAGGCAAACCGATGATTGCCTGGATGCCGCCGAGAGAACCAAATATTAGTTTTTGTATCGCCTTGGGGATCACTGGGATATAGGGTGCATCCCAAAATCCATCTGAAAATGTCGTTTCCAGTTTGAAACCTGCCTCCCGGATTATTCTCATCCACTCATCGGGAGGTTTAAGAGAGATATGGGTGGGATCCTGGTAGCCTATCCATTTCTGACCTTTCCAGGGTTTCATGACGGATGCGAGATTTGGCGTGGCAATAACCAGGACACCATCCGGAGCAATTACACGTCCCAATTCAGCAATCGCTCTTTCAGGGTGCTCAAGGTGTTCGACCACATGCTTGATGATGACGATGCCAAATGAATTTTCACTAAAAGGAAGGTCTTCTGCACGGGATGAGACATGTGCGGAATGACAGGCGATACACTTTGACTGCTGTAGCGCCCAGGGATTAATATCTGTTGCAACCGTTTCAAAGCTGTTTTCCAGTTGCCCCACCAGGTGTCCCAGTCCGGACCCAATTTCCAGCAGGCGTGTGCTTCGCCTGCCATAACGGCGGGCAAGGATTGCGTAAAATCGATTAGACCACCAGTATTGGCTAAATCTGGCAAACGAAACGTCCTTGTAGGCATGGGAGCTGAAATATTTTTCGTCGAAGGACATATTTTAAGTTCTAACAATAACCTGGGTTACGATGTTTTTAAGGTTAACCGGTTTGAATCCGGATCACCAAATATTATGAAATATTCACGGAATGTCCATGCAGGGATAGATTGGGTTACCTCTTCCTGGCAATGTAAAAAGTGAAAACTCCATCCTTGGTCGGCTCGGTGGAGGCATACCTCCGGACATATTTCTCGGTCAGCCAGAGGTTCCATTTAGTGGGCACGAGCACCCATTTTCCTGTCATCTTGCGGGCAATCAGTGACGGCAGCCCAAAATAGTGACCCCATTCTAACACGCGCATTGCAGCTGGTGAAAAGTAGTGCCACCAACGCTCCAGGGCAAATCCTGCCAGGTTCAATCTCTCCTTCCAGCGCTGAGGTCCATCGGCATGTTCGACGCGTGAGATACGCCGGAACCAGTCAACGTAGCTTTTTCCCAGCAAGCGGGCAATGGAAAGCTCATAAAAATAGCGCTCATTGGGGACACAAAAATAAAACGGGGCGCCATGATTCAGCACCCGGGATATCTCTGCCAGCACATCATCTATGTGGGAAATATGTTCCAGGACTGAATTGCTGAAAGCACTGGCAAAATAAGCTGCGGGGAATGGTGCTCTTGCTCCATCCGCCTGGACCAGCATGCGGTAACAATCACGCTGTCCGGCTTCCTGGATGGGTCCGCTCCATGGGTCAAGTCCCACATCTATTTTTCGATCGAAGGTCAGCGAAGTAAAATGCCCATCACCACAACCAACATCCAGGGTCGGCTCAGGCAGTTCGATGGTTTGGTAAAAGGCAGCTTCCACTCCCCGTACTAGGGCGCGGAAGTAGGGTAGGTCACGCAAATAGAGATAAAGGAAATCTTTCATTATTTTGGGGGAAGTTACCTCAGGTTCCCCGGCACCCTTATTGCTGCATGTTTATCATTTTCTTAGCGGCATTTGCTGGAACAATTTCTCATATTCTTCGGCGACCGTATCAGGGTCATATATATGTTTTAAGGCGGCAGTATCACAATGGTATTTCGCTTTTTCAGCAATGATACTCATTAGTGCGTTGGCCAGCGCGGACTGATCGCCGATCGGTATCACTTTTCCCATGGCATGCATCTGCACCGGGCAACGGACCCCTGGCAGGTCAGAGGCGATACACGGGACGTCATTCATCATCGATTCCACCTGCACAAGTCCAAATGCTTCGGTGGAATTAAGGGATGGAACCACCAGTACATCAAGGTTGGGATAAAAGGCGGTGAGTTGCTGCTGACTAAGATTTCCCAGGAATTTCCAGCAATTTNNGCTGGCAATGCCTCAAGCAGGATTTCCACCCCTTTTTCAGCAGCGAATCGGGTTACCATCCCGATCACCGGCTTATGCTTCCGGGTCTGGTGGGTCTCCGCAAATCGTTCGACTGCGCCAGGTTCCGGCAAAGGGAGGGTCACCGGTGGAAGCAAGGGGGTGAGTTTACGCTTGTAACGGGAAAGATATGAAGAATTATCCGCATAATCCTGGGTATAGGTCACGATATGATCTGCCAATAAGGCAGCCATATTATTTTGAAATTTCACCACCAGGTTTACGAGGCGATTAAAGACGCCGGGTGGCAGGAATAAGTCGCAGTGATACGTCAGGATAACGGGCTTGCTGAATAAGCGCGCACGCAGCGCCACCCCGGGTGCATCGAACTGCGGCAGGTGCAATTGCACCACATCGTGCTGCCAGACCAGCTTTGTGGCAGCCAGGCCGAAAGTCGGGGAAATCACCCCCTTGCTTATTCTCAGCGCTACGGGAATCCTGATTACCTTTACCCCATTCATTGTCTCTTCACGGGGGAGCGACTTGTCATATTGGGTTGTCATTACCGTCACCTGGTGACCGCGCTTGGAAAATGCCCTTGCCAACCGCTCGGCATAGATGGTCAGACCGGAGGTGTGGGGGCGGTAGTAGGTGAGGACGGTTAGAATTTTCATTGCTAATGGTTGTGGTTATTTAGTGAGATATCACAATACAACCCGACCGGGGGACAGTCCACGCATTCCAATTGAAGTGTTGTGTGGGTAATGCCATATACCTTTGCCAGCATCTCCCCCACAGCCGCCTGGGTTTTTACTCCCTCGCTCACTGGCACATCGTCCGTGACCAAATGGGCAGAGAGCGTCCGGAGGGAATGGGTGATGCTCCACACATGCAGATCATGAACCCCCCTTACACCTTCGACAGCCAGCAGGTCATTTTGGAGTTTCTCCATGTCAACATCGGCTGGTGTGGATTCCATCAGGATATCCAGCGATTCCCGCAGGATGCCCCAGGCGTTCCACAAGATCAGGAAACCGATCAATACACTGACCAGCGGATCCAGCCAGTTCCAACCGGTGAAACGGATAATGATACCGGCAATAACCGCTCCCACGGTTGAAAGTACATCTCCCATCAAGTGCAGGAAGGCGCTGCGCAGGTTAAGGTCATTTTCACTCCCCTGACGGACCAGCAAAGCCGTTCCCAAGTTGACGGCAACCGCCGCTAGTCCGACCCAGATAAGGATACCTGCTTGCACTTCTGGCGGGGTGACCAGGCGCTTCCATGCCTCATAAAATATTCCCATGGAAATAAGCGCCAGCGTGGTCGAATTTACCAATGCGACAAGTATACCGGCCCGGTGATAGCCGTATGTTTTACCGGAATGGGCTGGTTTGTTGGTAATCCACAATGCCCACCAGGTCAGTCCCAAGGCCAGGGCATCGGTGAGATTGTGCGCCGCGTCGGTCAATAACACCAGGGAATTGGCTAAATAACCCGCCAGGACCTCAACAACCACAAATGCCAGGGTGATACCCAGCGAGAGTACCAACCTTCGTCTGGTGGAACGAGAAGGTTCGTTATCGTGAATGTTTAACATAATTCAGAACGGCACGATTATAACCCAGTGGGTATAAAAACTTCCGAAGTGGTCGTCTTCGGAAGTTCCCGATCTAGAACAGTTCCTTATTCCCTCTAACCCACTCGAACAACCTCCCCACCCCCTCCCTCACACCAATCTTCGGTTTCCAGCCAAGTTCCCGTTCCGCCTTGCGAATATCAGCCACAAAAACCTTCTGATCACCTGGACGCCAATCGCCGCGACTCACCTGGATCGGTTTTCCCATAAGGCTTTCCAACAGCGGCCCGAACTCGGTCCAGACAGACATGGTGTTTTCGGACCCGCCTCCAAGGTTATAAACCTGGCCTTTTACAGTATCGATTTTCGCAATGGCTTCATCATAGGCATTGAGCAAATCATCAACATGGAGTACATCCCTGATCTGTTTGCCATCCCCATAAATAGTAAGTGGACGGGATGTGACCGCTGCGATGATCATCCACGCGATCCACCCCTGGTCCTCCACACCGAACTGGCGCGGCCCGTATATACAGGACTGGCGAAGAACCACAGTGGGGAGATCATAAATCCGCGCATAATCCCGCACATACTGATCGCCAGTGCCCTTCGAACAGCCGTATGGTGAATGGAAATCGAGCGGCTGGGTTTCAGGGCAGCCCAATGGCAGGTCTGCATACCGCCACCGGGTTTTATCTTCCACCACCTTGACATCATCCATCCCACCGTAGACCTTGTTCGTGGAGGCGTAAATGATGACCGGTTTTCTGCCATTGAACCGCGCTGCTTCCAGCAAATTAAAAGTCCCCAGGGCATTAATCTCAAAATCATCGCGCGGATTAATGACCGAAGTGGTCACGGCGACCTGGGCTGCCAGGTGGATGATGGTATCCGCCTCTTTGCTTGAATTGGTCAACAGGGTTGCGTCCCGCACGTCCCCCACGATGAGTTGGAAGGCATGCGCTCCATATTTTTCTTGAAGCCATCTTAAATTGCGTTTTGCGCCTGCCCGGCTTAAATTGTCATATACTGTCACGTTTTCACCGCGTTCAAGCAGCCGGTGGACGTAATTCGATCCAATAAAACCCGCTCCCCCCGTGATGAAATAATTCCGGGTCATGGCAACTCCTTTTTTTCTTTTTCATCTCGAGAAAGGTCATCGGCGGCGGACAAGTCCACTCCAGGACCAGGCGAAGGCACGGATTCGGTGGTTTTGCTTCTAGGCATTGAAGCTTGTTTCTCCTTCAACTGGCGGTAGACACCCATCAATGTTTCACCTTCGCTGGAAAGGGCATACAAACCGATGATGCCAGTGGAAATGTAATTGAAAAGGTGCGCTGTCACTGCAGCCGCCAGGGCAGTGGATTGGTCACCACCCAGGAGCATGATCGCCCCCCCCAAAGAGCCCTCGAATGTCCCCACCGCGCCAGGCAGGGATGGGATGGCATTGCCAAAGGAAACCACACCCAATCCGAACAGGGGCCAGAGTGGGGTTGCTTTGGGAAAGAATGCCAAGATCAACAGGTGGAATTGAAAAAAGGAAACGACCCAGTTAAGCAGCATCCAAACCATGACTCGAAGGAATAACCAGCCATTGTTGAGAATGGATAGACCGGACAACAGCGCTGAAAGGTAATTTCCCCCCTGTTTTTTCAGCCCGGGCCAGCGATCGCTGACACGCTCGAATAAGTTCATGACTCTGTCACGATTTCGGGCAAATAGAAACAGGACAATCAGCCCTGAAACCACCGCGCTGCCAATGATTAATGCAATTTTACCTGCCCCGGCTGCACCGACGACAAATGGGACTGTGCTCATCAGGATGAGCGCTGCAATTGCCAGGTCCAGGATGCGTTCGATCACGACCGTTGACAGGACCTCCATGAAATCCAGTTTGGATTTGCGACCCAGTAAAAATGCACGACCAACTTCTCCCAGGCGGAATGGGAGGAAGTTATTCAAAAGATAACCTTCGCAAATCGTCAGGAAGGTGTCACGATATGTGGCCTTATTACGCAAAAGGGTGCACCAGACCATACCGCGTACCGCCAGCCAGACCACGGTGCAGGGTAACACGGCTAGCAGCAACCAATAGTTGGCCAAGCGCATCGACTCTATAAAGTGCTTTAGATCGACAAAACGGAGGATTACTGCTATGGCGACCAGGCTGATCAGCACCCCGGGCAGCCATCGGCGGGTGGATTTCCAAAAATGGGACATCGGATAATATAATCACGAAGGGTGCATCGATCTACTGCACTGGCTATATTGATCCTTCGTTTTTATTAATCTCCTTTGCTTAAATTACTAATCCTCATCCAACCGTAACACTGCCATAAAAGCTTCCTGCGGTATTTCAACATTGCCGATCATTTTCAATCGCTTTTTTCCCTTCTTTTGTTTTTCAAGTAGTTTTTTCTTCCGGGTGATATCACCACCGTAGCACTTTGCCAGCACGTCCTTTCGGGTCGCCTTCACATTTGCCCGACTGATGATCCTTCCCCCTGAGGAAGCTTGAATGGCGACATCGAATAATTGGCGTGGGATGAGTTCCTTTAATTTGGTAATAAATCGTTGCCCCTTGTGATAGGCGTCCTTCTCATGGACGATCGCAGCCAGTGCATCCACTGGTTCACCGTTCACCAGGATTTCAAGTTTCTGCAGCAGGTCAACACGATACTCGGCGAATTGGTAATCCAGGGAGGCATAACCGCGGGTACGGCTCTTAAGATCATCAAAAAAGTCAATAATGATCTCCGAGAGAGGTATTTCAAAATTGAGCTGTACCCGGTGGGGAGCCGGATATTCCTGGCTTTTATATATTCCCCTCCGTTTGGTCACCAGGTCCATGATCGCCCCATAGAAATCCGTTGGAGTAATTATTTCGATGTTCATCCACGGTTCCCGGATTTCTGAGATCAGTCCCTCGTCAGGAAGATCCGCCGGTGATGCCACAATCTTGGTGGTTCCATCATACAGCATAACTTCATAGGCCACTGTTGGGGCAGTAAAGACCATGTTCAGGTCATATTCACGTTCCAGTCGTTCCTGGATGATTTCCATATGGAACAAGCCCAGGAATCCAGCCCGGAAACCAAACCCCAGTGCTTGGGATGTTTCTGGCACGAATGTCAGGGATGCATCATTAAGCTGCAATTTATCCAGAGCCTCCCGCAGGGATTGGTAGTCATCGGCTTCAGCAGGATATATCCCGGCGAATACCATCGGTTTGGGAGTCCGGTAACCTGGCAACGGTTGGGGGGCGGGACGATGGGTATTGGTGATCGTATCGCCCACGCGCGCATCGTGGACGGTTTTTAATCCAGTGGCAACATATCCCACCTCACCAGCCTTCAGGCACGGAACTGGTTTCATCGAGGGAGCGAAAATTCCCACCTCAATCGGTTTCACATCCACGCCTGTGGACATGAGGTGAATGCTATCATCGGCAGAGAGTACCCCTTCAACTACCCGCACATAGGTGATGACACCTTTATAGGAATCATAATGCGAGTCGAATACGAGCGCGCGCAACGGTGCTTCTTCGTCCACTACGGGTGGAGGAACTTTTCGGACTACTTCTTCAAGGACTGATTCAATATTCAACCCATCCTTGGCTGATACTCGCAGCACGGTTTCGGGCGGGACCCCCAGCAGGCTGCCGACATCTTCTGCCACCTCATCCGGACGGGCTGACTGAAGGTCGATCTTGTTGATGACCGGGATGATGACCAGGTTCGCCTCGATCGCCGAATAAAGGTTGGCCAGAGTCTGGGCTTCTATTCCCTGGGTGGCATCTACAACCAATACGGCCCCTTCGCAGGCATTTAAAGCGCGACTGACTTCATAGCCAAAATCAACATGTCCGGGGGTATCGATCAAGTTGAGTTCATAGCTCTGGTCATCGCTCGAGGTATATTTCATTCGAACGGCGGAGGCCTTAATCGTGACACCTTTCTCGCGTTCCAAGTCCATCGAATCGAGGATCTGTTGGGTGGTATCACGGTCGGGGACCGTCCCCGTGAGATGCAGGAGCCGGTCTGCCAGGGTGGACTTGCCGTGATCGATGTGGGCGATGATGCAGAAGTTGCGTATTTTTTCAGACATGGTTTTGGCTTGGAAAGTATAACCGATTTAATTTAACCAAAATTTGGAGATGGATGTTCCCGGTTTTGATGGTTTGAAGGGTTCAAACCACTAATCCACATTTAAGAATCCAAAGAGGCTCCACAATCCGCGCATGGTACGGTGACCAATATCCGGTTTTAAAAATTGGTTTGGACAGGATCCGGGGATCACGGCAATCCCATTTTCAATGCATAGGCGCACAGCTTCCTCCGAGACGCTGGAAATGCTCGCTGCGAGACCGTGTTTAACCCCCATCATGCAGTGCATCCAAACATGCTTGATTCCCAATTCTGCGCATTGTTTAACAATTTGTCCGGTCACTTGCGGATTGGCAAGAATAAAAACAGCATCTGGTTTTTCCGGGAGGGATTTCAAGTCTGGATAACACGGACTGCCGTCAAATTCGGAAATGTGGGGATTTATGGCGTAGACCTGGTAGCCATTCTCTTTGAACTTTTTATAGTTCTGATTGCACCCGGTCTCACGCTTGTCAGACACGCCAACAACAGCGATTTTTTTCTGCGCTAAAAATTCTTTTACGAGCAGGTCGATATTTCCCATAAGGATGACTCCTCAACGTGCTGACATCAGGAATGTATAAAAATCAGCCAAGAAATTTCATCGCTTTATCCTGAAAGGACTTTTTGCACCGCCACTGGGATATCAATCCGCCCCCCGTCATCCATCGCCAACCAGGCAAAAAATTCAACATTCCCTTTTGGTCCCAATAACGGACTGCGCATCAAGCCGCGCACACTAAATCCGTGGTCCTGGGCAAAGGTCAAAATATCCATAAGCACCAACTTATGGACTTCCGGGTCACGGATGACTCCCTTATTTCGGGCAGTCTCTTTACGTCCGGCTTCAAATTGGGGCTTAATGAGGGCAAGCACATGATTTTCAGTTTCCATCCCCATTTCTCCAGGTTCAGTCACTTCTGCCCTGTCCCCGGTATTGGGGGTTGTTGTAAGAGGTCGAAACCAACCTCTCACAACTGGCAGCAATATTTTTAGAGAAATGAAGGAGGTATCGATCGTAACCAGGCTTATCTTTTCCGGTAGTTCCGTCAGGAAACGGGCGTTTGTCCCTTCCATAACCACCAGTCGCCGGTCCGTCCGCAATTTCCAGTGGAGGATTCCTTTCCCCACATCAATCGCAAAAACCTTGACCGCTCCGTGTTGGAGCAGGCAGTCTGTGAATCCTCCTGTGGATGATCCCACGTCTGCACAAACCCGGCCGGTCACATTTACCTGGAAATTCAATAGCGCTGCCTCAAGCTTTTCTCCTCCGCGCGAGACAAACCGAGGACCCGTTAGCAGTTCCAAGCTCGCCTCTGGGAATATTGTCTGGGAGGCGATTAATTCAACCTGCCCATCAACCCTCACCTGCCCGGCCATGATCAGGGCTTGTGCCTTTGCGCGGCTTTCGACCAATCCGCGTTCCATGAGCAGGAGATCCAAGCGGATTTTTCGCATGGTTGGATTATATCTCTCCGCAGATGATTAAATCCACGCCAAAGCCGGGATAAATCATGTAAAATAGTACCATGCTGCGCGCCCTCCTGAAAACCATGCGCCCCCGCCAGTGGACGAAGAATGCTTTCCTCTTCGCAGCCCTGGTTTTCGATGGCAAGCTATTTCGACTCCCTGACTTTCTGCGGACATTGGCCGGATTCGGGCTGTTTTGTCTCATCTCCAGCGCAGTGTATATCTTGAATGACTTGCTGGATGTAGAAGCCGACCGTCAGCATCCGGTGAAGAAAAACCGGCCGATTGCCTCGCACCAATTGCCGGTTTCCGTTGCTGTCGCCGCAGGCGTGACTTTGAGCCTGATCGCCATAATCCTCGGTTTTCTCCTTGCCTGGCAGTTCGCACTCACCATCCTGGTGTACTACGCCATGATGTTGGTTTACTCAAAATGGCTCAAGCATATTCCCATCCTAGATGTCCTCATCCTTGCCGCGGGATTTGTCCTCCGGGTTCATGCTGGAACAACTTTAATAATTGTTGAACGCTTCTCCCCCTGGTTGTACGTTTTAATGACTCTCCTGGCACTATACCTTGGTTTTGGGAAACGTCGTGCAGAATTAAATTTGCTGGCCAACGACTCCTCCAATCATCGCAAGGTCTTCGACGGGTACACAATCCCCCTTCTCGATCAATTCATTACTATCGTCTCGGGCACTACGATCGTGTCTTATTCGCTGTATACCTTCTTCCGTCCTGAGACTCCCACCAACCATTCATTGATGTTGACCATCCCTTTTGTGCTCTATGCCATTTTCCGGTACCTATACTTGGTTCAAGTTAAAGAGATTGGCGGAGAGCCTGAAGAGATCCTGTTATCCGACCGTCCTTTTCAGATTTCAATTATTCTGTGGGGATTGGCTGTTCTTGTAGTGTTCTACCTAACATAGGTGGAACACCAGGCAATTCAATCGATGACCACCTCATCTGCTCCCGGTAAAATCATTTTGTTCGGTGAACATTCCGTGGTTTACGGTCGCCCGGCTTTGGCTGTGCCGGTGACACAGGTACAGGCTACTGCCACGGTTAGCGAAAATTCGCGCGGCGGGATCATGGTGGAGGCACCGAACATCAACCTATCTTCCGCACTCTCCAGCCTTGCTCCAGATCATCCTTTGGCTGCAGTTATTAACAGCGTCTTTACAACCCTTCGGATTTCAAATCCGCCAGCTTGCACGGTGTACCTCCAATCTACGATCCCGGTGGCATCAGGTCTGGGGTCAGGCGCGGCTGTGTCCGTGGCTATTATCCGCGCCCTTTCGGGATTTCTCGGTCAACCCCTCCCGGATGAACAGGTGAATCAGCTGGCATTCGAAGTCGAGAAAATACACCACGGCACACCCTCCGGCATTGACAATACCGTTGTGACCTACGGTAAACCTGTATATTTCATAAAAAAGAAACCCATTAAAACATTTCACGTGGAGATTCCTTTTACGGTAATGATCGCCGGCACGGGGATCTCCGCCCTGACAAGGGAATCTGTGACTGCTGTGCGAAAGCTCTGGGAAGCGGACAAACCTCGCTGGGAAACAGTCTTCACCCGCGTGGGGGAGATCGTCTGGAATGCCCGCCAGGCCATGGAGCGGGGTGATCTGGTTGAGTTGGGCAGGTTGATGAATGCCAATCATAAACTATTACGAGAGATGACCGTCTCATGCGCTGAATTGGACAAATTGGTTGAAGCAGCCCGAAGCAACGGAGCCCTCGGAGCCAAACTTTCGGGTGGCGGTCGCGGAGGAAACATCATCGCATTGGTAGAAAAAGAGAACGCCCCGGCGATAGCCAGGGCGCTAAGTACTGCGGGGGCAAAACGGACGATTGTTACACAGGTGGGGTAATCAGGGTTGAATTTTAATACTGGAAACCAGTGCATCAAGAACCGTTAAGTGAGGGGTATAACTATCACCGGTCTGTGAATTCAGTTGATTAACCATATCTGCAAGATATGTTCCATAGTTATTAGTGAATTCATCCAGGCTCATTCCTCCGGGTATGGTATCTCCGTTGGCTGGCAGGATGGGATGGGTGACCGGCAGGATCGCTGAGACCCAGTAATTCCCATCACTGGTGAGCCCCTGGTAGGTGTAAAACAAGTCATGGTTATTGATCGGCGCAAAATACTGGGCGTATAGAGTAAGGTAGCGGATGCCTCCTCCGCTGATGAAAGGAATTGCCTGGTTTTGCGCATGGAACAATTGTGCCGCGTTGAATAGAGGCAAGAACGGCAGGGAATCTCCTGCTGTTCCTCCGCCGATCAAGGTTTCCAGATCAGAAACCTGCCCCGGGATAAAGTCTGGCAGCAAAGTCAAGTATTGCTGAACAGGGAAGACTGAAATTTGAGGCGCAAAAAAATGTTCCGAGGGGGTATACCCCTGCAGGGTTACCTTCGTATATTGTGGATAAATTTCGATCCCTTCGGTGCTTGCCGGGATGGTTTCACAGTTTTTTATGGAGGTCAGCACCGGATCGAGATGGAAAGACAACTCGTTGCAGGTAATGTTCGCAACCGGTGCAGTTGTTTCCGTGGCCATCTGCGTACCGGTTGCCTCGGGAGTGCTGGTTATTTCAGGATTATTGGTTGTTTCAAGACTGTTGGTGGACTCAATTGTGGGAGTTTCTCCAAGCGTCGGTGCTGCGGGAGATTGTGTTGGAAGGGATGGGAGATTGCAGGCAAACATCAAAATGGATATTCCTGCCAGAGATATTAATAATCGTTTCATTGTTGTTCCTTTCAATCAACCAAATATATTATATTTTTTTTGGGAGGGCAATCCACTTGCAGGTTCTTAAAATCCTTGGTGTTCGGTTCTGGCAATAATCTCTTCCTGCAATGCCTCGCTCAAATCGCAGAAGTAATCTGAATACCCAGCCACCCTGACAATCAGGTCGCGGAATTGTTCGGGATTCCTTTGTGCGCTGCGCAAGGTTTGCGCGTCCACCACATTGAACTGGAGGTGGTGCCCACCCAAAATGAAGTAAGAACGGATGAGATTCACCAATGCCTCAAGCCCGGTCTCGTCTGACAGGAGTCCAGGGGTGAATTTCTGGTTAAGCAGGGTACCACCAGTGCGAACCTGGTCCATTTTGGCAGCCGACCTGAGGACCGCTGTGGGTCCTTTCCGATCTGCGCCTTGCACCGGGGAAATACCTTCAGATAATGGTGTCCAGGCATGCCGTCCATCGGGAGTCGCGCCCGTTACTGACCCAAAGTAAATATGGCATGTGGTCGGCAGCAGGTTAATATGGTACGTACCGCCCAGGGTGTTTCTCCGTCCATCGACAGCGTTGAAATATGCTTCAAAAACACGGATTAGCAACTCATCAGCGGAATCTTCATCATTCCCGTAACGGGGGGTTTTGTTAACCAATGCCAGCCGATCTCGTTCGAATCCTGCAAAATCCACATCCAGCATGCTGAGGATTTCAATAAGTGTCATAGACCTTTTCTCAAAAACATGAGTTTTTATTGCTGACAGGCAATCGGTGATTGTTCCCATCCCCACACCTTGAATATATGAAGAATCATAACGTGCCCCCCCATTATGGTAATCCTTGCCTTTTTGTATACAATCATTTGTTATTAAGGATAAAAACGGCGCCGGCAAATATGCTGCAAATAATTGTTCGATGACGTTGTTTCCTCGCACCTTGATATCTATAAAATGCTGCATTTGCTTTTCAAAGGCCGAAAAAAGGTCATCAAATGACTTAAATTTGTCTGGCTCTCCAGTCCGTATCCCAAGCAATCGTCCGGTGCGCGGGTCGCAACCGTTGTGTAGAGTCAGTTCCAAGATTTTTGGGATGTTAAAATACCCGGTTAGGATGTAGGCTTCCTTGCCAAATGCCCCCGTCTCCACACAACCGCTTGTCCCTCCATCCCGTGCGTCAGCCAGGGACTTCCCCACCCGAACCATTTCCCGTACAACCAGGTCGGCGTTGAAAACCGATGGCTGTCCAAAACCGGTGCGGATAATCCTAGCGGCTCGCAGGATAAATCCCTCCGGGTTCAATTCGCTGACTTGAATGGAGGACGAGGGTTGAAGCAAGCGCATTTCCTCGATCACATCCAACAGAAGATAAGTTACATCATTTACGCCGTCTGAGCCATCAGTTTGGATTCCGCCAAGGTTTATTTGGGAGAAATCTGTATATGTTCCACTTTCAGCCGCGGTCACGCCCACCTTTGGAGGTGCAGGTTGGTTGTTAAACTTGATCCAAAAACACTGGAGCAATTCTTCGTAATATTCCCTTTCATGTCCCTTCAATTCATAGAATGGTGCCAGGTGTCTATCGAGGTGTCCGGGGCTGAAGGAGTCCCAGGTGTTGAGCTCCGTGGTCACTCCCAGGTGGACGAACCAATAACTTTGCAATGCCTCGTGAAAATCACGCGGGGCATGGGCAGGAACATGACTGCAGACCTCGGCGATTTTTTCCAGTTCTACGCGACGCCGCGGATCCCTCTCCATCCGTGATTGCTTCCACGCTTCGTCTGCATACCGTTCCCCGAACCGGATCAACGCCTCTGCGCAAATTCGCATGGCTTTCAACTCTTCCTGTCTGGTATACGCTTCGGGGTCATTGAGGAAATCCAGCCTGGTGATCCGGTCATCAATCTCTGCGATGAAATCCACCATTCCTTTTGTGTATATTTTTCCATCCAGAACAGTATGTCCCGGGGCTCGCTGTTCCATGAATTCGGTAAATACACCTGCTTCAAATGCCGCTTTCCATTCATCCTTCATTTCGCGAAAGATCAAATCACGCAAGGATCTGCCGTGCCAATAAGGGATGATTTTGTCTTTGTACATCGAAATGGTTTCTGGGCTAACTTTGAAAGATGTTTTGGGGCGTGTGTTGAGGATCTCCAAATCCTCCAGTGAGTGGCAGCACAATTCCGGATATGTCGGAGCATGCTTGGGCGCTGGTCCTTTTTCACCGACAATGAGTTCACCTTCGCCAATGGATATGGATTTATGCTCCAACAAATAGGCAAAGGCCTTTGCCCTTCTCACGGGTGTGGACAGGAAGTCCACACTTTGTTGATGGAATTCTGTCAGCAGTTCGGCGCGCTCGGAAGAGAGAGTCTCTTTCGCCTCGAGTGATTGCTGACGGAGTTTTCTTACCCGGTCGGTCATCGACATGGATGCCTCATGGTTATTTTATCCCGAAAATGAGGTTCCTCCATGGATTAGCATTTGAAGCCCCCTGGGAAACTGGAGTTACCCCGTACAATATTAAACACTACTTTATCAGACCACCGTGATAGATCAACTCGTATACCTTGATCCTTTCCCGTTCGATCCATTCCTTCCCTATGAAACTGGTCAGATCACCATTATTTGCGTCTTGGTATTTGTCCCTCCCATCGGAGTATTCCCAACCCCCAAGAAAACGGTTTTCCTTGTAGAGCAGCGAGAGACTTTTCTTCAATATTTCTCCTGTTTCTTGGGCAGTGATCCGTTCAGGCACCAGGATGCAGCCATAATAATTCATCGCCCAAACGGGCATTTCTTCATAATAAACCACTTCTTCGCCGATGAAATTTGCTGCACCAAAATAGCTGTCCAAATAACGGTAATTCCCCTCCCGGAATTCCAGGTCGTGTGAGCCGGGGCGACATGAAATGCATTCCAAGCCTCTGCCAATATAGGTTGCAGCCTTTGCGCGTACAATGAAATCATTTAGGCGATCGATCATTTCTGGCATAAGTTGTATCCTTGATATTAAATTCAAGCCCGTATGACCCAAAAATTGAATAAATTTCCTCCAACTGTTGCGAAGTTGGAGAGGCGATATTGGATAATGTATACTCCCTCTCCAGCCCTGCATATTTGCCTTCGGCGATGTTGTGATACGGCAAAAGATCCACGTGCGGAACATGGGTCAGCGAAACCAGGAATCTACCAGTTTGTTGAAGGTTCTCTTCATCATCGTTGATCCCTGGAATGACGGGAATGCGAATTAATATTTTATGTCCCAAACTGGATAATCTTCGCAGGTTGGAGAGTATTTTGGCGTTCGAAACGCCGGTCCAATGAATATGACGTGTATCGTCCATAAGCTTCAAGTCGTAAAGGAAAAGATCGACCAGGGGACGGATCTTGTCGAGGACCTGCCAATTGGCGAAACCGCTGGTATCCACTGCCGTATGGATGGTGCGGGTGCGGCATTCTGACAGGAGCGTGAATAAGAATCGTGGTTGAGCCAGCGGTTCACCCCCAGTGAAGGTCACCCCTCCGCCCGATTGTTTAAAAAAAACAACATCTCGTTCAATTTCACCCATCACTTCCTGCACGGTTATCTTCCGCCCAACCACCTGCAGGGCTTCAGCATTGCAAACAACAGCGCATTCTCCGCTAATTTCACAGAGGGTCCGCTCAATACGGATGGTCTCCCGCTGGCGGGAAATCGCTTTATTCGGACAGGCTTGCAGGCAGTCATTGCACAGGATGCACCTGGAAGGTCTGAAAATTAATTCTGGATGGGTTGTCCGCCCCTCGGGGTTATGGCACCAGCGGCATTGCATTGGACAACCTTTAAAGAAGACCGCCGTGCGGATGCCCGGGCCATCGTGGATGGAATACCTGCGGATATCGAAGATCGTTCCGGATGTCATCCTGTCCATTGTACCAAGAAGGCCAATCCCAACAAGGAATTCCTTAATTTTCTTCCCGTCCTGGGGATGTCGCAAGATCGGAGCTGCGACTTATTTCTCACACAATTTATTTCCTTGGGATACATTTATATTTGAATGAATTTATAATATTTGGTTGTAGAATTTACATCCGAGGAAATTGGAGGCGGAAATGTCAACTCTGGAAAAGATCGCATATTATCAAAACCGGCGCGATGAAATCCCCAACCAACTGCTGGCTGGAGAATTGGTCAAGGATAGAAATGCGGCTGGGATTTCTGAGATCGTCAAAAATCTTGATAATAAAAATAAGAACATTCGCAGTGACTGCCTGAAAGTTCTCTATGAAGTCGGCTATCTTGATCCCAGCTTGATTGAAGACCACGTGGATGATTTCCTTAAACTTCTCAACAGCAGGGATAATCGCATGGTTTGGGGTGCCCTGATTGCGTTGGCAGCAATTGCAGATCATAGACCAGGGGAAATATGGGCACAAATTGACAATGTTATCCGCGTTACCGAAACCGGTACAATCATTTCAAAAGTCTGGGGAATACGGACTTTAGCCAGGGTCGCGGCTCACAATGAAAAGTATAAAATAAAAATTTTCCCTTTTTTGTTAAATCAAATCCGTGTTTGCATTCCACGGGATGTCCCAACCCATGCCGAGAGCAGTCTGCCTGCGGTGGATCTTAAGAACAAGGGTCAATTGGCATCCCTGCTTGAGTCACGCCGGGTTGAGTTCACCACTTCCCAGTTGTCACGCTTCAAGAAAGTTCTCAAACTGCTTGAAAAGATTTAATTGAAGTGGTTTCCAAAAAGTCAGGGTTGTTTTTGTGCTGCAACCGGATTGACAAGTTTGCCCAGGCCTTCAATCTCAACTTCGACCAAGTCCCCCTCTTTCAGTGGTCCGATACCCGCTGGAGTTCCGCTGAAAATGATGTCACCAGGCTCAAGCGTCATCACAGATGAAATGAAGGCGATCAAAACATTAACATTAAATATCAGATCCCTTGTGGATGCCATTTGGCGCGGTTCCCCGTTGACCCTGCAAGTAATGACCGCGTCCGATGGATCAAATTCAGTGTCGATCCACGGACCGAAAGGACAAAAGGTGTCAAAGCCCTTCCCGCGCGTCCATTGACCGTCTGATTTTTGCAGATCCCGGGCGGTCACGTCATTACCCACCGTAAAACCGTAAATGAAATTGTGTGCCTCCTCGGTGATGATATTTCGTCCCCTCTTCCCCATAATAACCACCAGCTCGGCTTCATGTTCGATTTGCTGGGACTGGGGGGGAAGGATGATTGTTTCACCCGGGTTGATTATTGAAGAAGGTGGCTTTAAAAAAATCAGAGGTACCTTGGGCATTTCAGCATTGCGTTCCTTGACATGCTCTGCATAATTATGCCCCACGCAGATGATCTTGGATGGCTGGGTAGGAGCCAGCAGTTTAACCTCATTCAGCGGTATTTCCACTTCCAGGCGGCGGTATTCCCCAAATATATCCCCTTCGATCAGACCGATCTTATAATCAAGGATCCAACCGTATTTGGGGGTTTCATTCTTTTTCTGAAAGCGGACAATGCGCATAAATGTCTCCGGGCGGTGTTTCCCACAAAAGTGTATCATAGTTGGGTAAACCTCGGTATAATAGCCCCGTTGGGCGCATAGCTCAGTTGGTTAGAGCGTCTCTCTTACACAGAGAAGGTCAGGGGTTCGAGTCCCTTTGCGCCCACAACTGCTTTATTAATCAAAAGGTTAGAAACCCCCTTAAGGTTATCCTCTTCGAATCCCTTTGCGCCCACCCGCTGAAAGCCTGCCCGAATATCCTGTCAGGCTTATTCGATTCAAGATATCCTTGCTCACACCTCTGATAAAAGTACCAAATCCCGGGTACTGCGTTTTCCAGGTTAGGATAACGTAAAACGAATATTATATTTCTTCTGAAAAGCCAGGTTATTGCAGGGGGGGATATCAGGGACCTTTTTTTGAGATGGTTGGTTGTGAAGCTGATAAATCGTGCTTTTTCTCACTTGACCCGCCCCACTGCCGGGAATATACTAATCTCAAATTTCCCTTCTCGATATTTTGTCTTTTATTCACATTTCCATTCCGTAGGAGCCTCCCCACATGTCTGATTTTCTCATCCGCGGTTCACTCGCCGAGATTGACCCCGAAGTTTTCGAATTAACCCAGATCGAGGCGGAACGCCAGGCTCGCAAAATAATCTTGATCCCTTCCGAGAGTTTGGCTCCCCTCGCCGTAGGCGAGGCAATGACCTCAGCCTTTCACAATATCTATGCCGAAGGCTATCCAAACAAATCCGACCATGGATTGAATCAAAGTGAAATACTGGATTATCCTGCCCGTATGGCGGAATTCCGTAGATATTCAGACCCCCGCTTCTACAAAGGGACCGAGTACGCCGATATCATTGAATCACTGGCCAGGCACCGCTGCGCAGAGGCATTTTCTGCCAATAATGTTAAACCTGAACAAATTTATGTCAATGTTCAAGCCCTTTCAGGNNAATTAATTATGATGATGTGATGGCTCTTGCCCGGGAACACAAACCAAAAATGATCATCTGCGGCTACTCTTCCTATCCCTGGATCCCGGATTGGAAGAAATTCCGACAGATCGCGGATGCAGCCGGGGCATACCTGTTGGCTGACATCTCCCATATCGGGGGGCTCGTTGCGGCGGGAGTTGTCCCTTCGCCGGTTGGGTATGCCCATGTGATCACCTCCACCACCCACAAAACCCTCGACGGACCGCGCGGTGCCATCATCCTGACCACCGATCCGCAGCTGGCGAAAAGGATCGACCAGGCTGTTTTTCCAGGAGAACAGGGCGGTCCGCATGTCCACATTTTTGCAGCCTTGGCCCTGACTTTCAAACTTGCCCGTACCAGGGAATTCGAAAAGCTCCAGAAACAAACTCTGAAAAATGCCCTCGCAATTTCTGAACGATTAAAGGAACGTGGGCTTCGCATTTCCTTCGGAGGCACCAATTCCCACATGCTCAATTTGGACGTCTCCACCGTCAAAGGTCCGGATGGCACTTCCCTTTCCGGCGACTATGCTGCACGTATGCTGGATGTAGCTGGTATCGTTGTAAACCGCAATACAATTCCTGGAGACACCAGTGCTCTCAATCCTTCCGGCATTCGAATGGGTACCCCATGGATCACCCAGCGCGGTTTTGATGAGGAAAAATCGAAGCAGCTGGCTGACATCCTTGCAGATGTCTTACTGGCAGCGGTACCCCATACTGTCCCTGCACCCAGGGGGAAAAACCTTCGGCGTGCAAAAATTGACTTTAAGATTTTGAATGACGCCCGGATTAAGGTTCGCCAACTAGCAACTACCGCCGGGCTGGATTTCAAACCTACTTCCCACGGCTATCCCCATTTTTATTACCTGGATGAGAAAGCTGCCACTGGCGTCTATGAGGTGAAAGGCGAACAAGTCCGTCAATTCCTGAATTATGCTCTTGCTTCCGATTTATCCAATCTTACTCAAGGGCAGAGCCAGCCAACAAAGATCAATACCCCGTTTGGAGAGAAAACAGGTACCCTAACCTGTGTGGACTGGGATCATTATCGACTTTCGATGCCAATTACAGAAGCCAACCTGGTCGCTACCTGGTTGAGGGACTTGTCAGATGCCTATACTTCTTTCAACCTGGACGGTGAAAAAGATGGCACCCCTCTACGCATGCCCGGTCCTATTGTTGTTGTAGAGTCAAACCAGAAGTTTGAAAAATCAGCAGGGAATCCAGTCAGTAACGCCAAGCCTTACTATATCGGTATGCAGGGATCCGGGGAGGAAAAGCCGCTTCCCGATTTCAAATGGACCCCTCCGGCAGAGACGCTTCGACGTACCCCGCTCTATGAGACGCATAAGGAGATGGGCGCCAAAATAATCCCCTTTGCAGGTTGGGAGATGCCGGTTTGGTATTCATCCGTCCTGGAAGAACATATAGCCACCCGGCAGGCTGCCGGCTTGTTCGACGTCTCTCACATGGGTGTCTACCAGGTGGAAGG
>DBFP01000027.1 GCA_002294405.1 Anaerolineales bacterium UBA877
ATACGTTTTGCTCCGCCTCTTGTTATTGACAAGCCCACCATTGATTGGGCGTTGCCTCACATTCGTTATATTCTGAACATGAAGTAGAATTAAGATACTCGTGATATGACCGGGTGTCATTTTGCATCGGGAGGCTAATAATGAACGTAGGCATTCCTAAAGAAAGACGTCCTTACGAATTCCGGGTGGGATTAACCCCTGCGGGGGTTGAATCTTTATGCCAGAACAGCCATGTTGTATTTATTGAACACGAGGCTGGTGTGGGGGCAGGATATCCGGATAAAGAATATGAAAAGGCAGGTGGGAGGATCGTGTTCTCAATAGAGGAAGTTTATGGACGGGCTGATTACCTTTTGAAATTTTCCCGCCCAACCGACCAGGAATTGGATTTAATCCAACCGGGTACGACCTTTCTGGGCTTTTTATACCTAGCTTCCACCCGACAGACGAAGGTGGATGTCCTGCTCCGGGATAAAATTACATCCATCGCTTACGAGCAGATCCAGGAGTCTGACGGTTCGCTGCCAGTCCTGCGGGCATTGAGTCAAATAGGGGGCGCAATGGCTGCAGATGTTGCTGCCCTTTTGCTGCACAGCGACCAAGGTGGAAGGGGGATCTTAATGGGCGGTATTCCAGGAGTTCCTCCAGCCGATGTGGTCATCCTGGGGGGAGGCACTGCGGGATCATATGCAGCCCGCGCTTGTGTGGGGAGAGGAGCACATGTCACCCTGCTGGATAAAGACATCAACGTTTTACAACGCGTCAGTCAATTCCCAGGGAACATCCTGACCCTGCTTTCCAGCCAACGGAATATCGAAAAATCACTGGGGTATGCTGATGTTGTGATCGGGGCAGTCCATGTCACCGGGATGCGAGCGCCTCAATTGGTTTCGCGTGAGATGGTGCGCCACATGAAACCCCGCTCGGTAATTCTTGATTTGAGCATAGATCAGGGCGGCTGTTTCGAGACTTCGCGCCCGACAACACACGCCAATCCAACATATGTAGAAGAAGGTGTGGTACATTACTGCGTCCCGAATATGCCAAGCGTGGTTGCGCGTACGGCGACGAACGGCTTTGTTAATGCGGCGTTACCTTATATTTTGGACATTATTAATCTTGGCGTGGATGAAGCCATCAACCGGAACCCGGCCATTGAATTCGGTATCACCACATATAAAGGTGAATTGCGTCATCTTTCCCGCCTCACAAAGAAATAAGGAGAAGAAATAATGGATTGGAACAGTATTTATCAGTCGCGAATTACCACGGCTGAAGAGGCGGTCAAATCGATCAAATCTGGCAATCGTATTTTCATGACAGGAAATGTCTCTGTACCAAAGACCTTGTTGGCGGCATTGGTGGCTTATGCCCCCAACTTGAAAGACGTTGAAATCTGTCAAGCTCTCTCCATAGGCCCAGCTGATTATGTAAAACCCGGACTAGAAGAACATATCAGGGTCAATGCGCTTTTTATCAGTGCCAATGTTCGTAAAGCAGTTCAGGAGGGGCGCGCTGATTTTACCCCCGTGCTTCTTTCAGAATTCCCTTTGTTATTCAAGAATAACATCCTGCCGGTGGATGTAGCCTTAATCCACGTTTCCCCCCCGGATGAACATGGTTTCTGCTCGCTGGGTGTGGAGGTTGGCCTCACTAAATCTTCCGCCGAATCCTCCAAAATCATCATTGCCGAAGTCAACGACCAGATGCCCCGCACTCTGGGAGACTCGTTTATGCATGTAAGCCGCCTGACGCATATTGTTCCTGTAAATTACCCAATTGTCGAAATGCCGATGGGTGGGGAGGGAGATAAAAACACCGAACTCATCGCTGGATTTCTGTCCGATTTGATCCCAGACGGTGCAACCATGCAGATGGGCATTGGCGGAATTCCAGATGCCGTACTCAAATATCTTTTTCATAAGAAAGACCTTGGCATTCACTCAGAATTGATTTCTGATGGAGTGATAGACCTTGTGGAAGCTGGGGTGGTTACCAACGCTCGAAAAACCCTGCACACCGGCAAGATCGTTATCGGTTTCATCCTGGGTTCGCAGCGATTGTATTCCTGGGTTGACGATAACCCGATGTGTGAATTCCATCCCACCGAGTATGTTAATGATCCTTTCGTAATAGCGCAAAATGACAGAATGGTGGCGATCAACTCAGCCATTGAAGTAGATCTCACCGGGCAGGTTTGCGCTGACAGCATCGGACCCAAATTTTTTAGCGGGATAGGTGGACAATTCGATTTCATCTACGGTGCCTCTCGATCAAAGGGAGGGGTTCCAATTATTGCGATGCCCAGTACGAACATAGCGAAAGATGGCACCCAAACCAGCAAGATAGTCTCGATGCTAAAACAAGGCTCTGGAGTTGTTACAGGACGCAATCATGTCCACTACATTGTGACTGAATACGGGGTTGCGGACCTGTATGGGAAATCCATCCGCCAACGAGTAAAGGCACTTGTTAGTATAGCCAATCCAGATTTTCGTGCCGACCTGGAAAAACAGGCGAAAGAATTAAATTGGATCTAAATAATTGAAATTGAACAATTAATAAATATTGGGCAACAATTCAATTTCCTCAGGCACATTATATGGTCATGGAAAGAAAAGCGAAAATTGTAGCCACAATTGGACCTGCAAGCGAGGATAAGGGGATCCTGAATGAATTGCTGGTTTCCGGAATGGATATTGCCCGCTTAAATTTCTCTCACGGCAGCCATGACACGCACGCGTCAAGGATACAATCTCTAAGGGCGATTGCACAGCAATTGGGCAAACCCCTGGCTATCCTGCAAGATTTGCAAGGACCGAAGATACGCGTAGGGGTATTACCTGAACCTCTCATGCTATCGGAAGACCAGGAAGTGCAATTTTATATCGAGGGCACTGATAAACCCAATGGGTTCCCCATCCCGGTGGACTTCCCCCAGTTCATCGATGCACTCAAATCCGGAGATCGAATATTGCTGGATGATGGACGATTGGTCCTGACTGCCCTATCCGTTGAAGCGAAACAAATAACAGCAATAGTAAAAGCTGGTGGAGAATTGTCTTCTCACAAGGGTATCAATTTACCCTCGATTTCACTCGATATCCCGGCATTTACTGAGAAGGACGCTGCAGACCTTGCATTTGGTCTCTCGCAAGACATTGATATTGTTGCCATGTCTTTTGTCCAGACACCGGAAGATGTTAAGATTATAAGAGAGCACATCAAACCTGGTGGGGAGAAAAGACCCCTATTGATCGCCAAATTGGAACGACCGAAGGCTCTGGATAATTTGGAAGAGATCCTGGAGAACGTGGATGGGGTCATGGTTGCCCGAGGCGATCTGGGAGTTGAAATGGCTCCCGAAGATGTTCCTGGAGCACAAAAACGTATCATTCAAGCAGCAAACCGAAAAGGCAAACTTGTCATCACCGCCACTCAGATGCTTGAATCAATGATCCACAACCCACTTCCAACACGCGCAGAAGCTTCCGATGTGGCTAATGCGATTTACGACGGAACGGACGCAGTTATGTTATCTGGAGAAACAGCAGTAGGGGAACATCCCGTTGAGAGTGTAGTGCTAATGGATCGCATAGTTCGCGAAGCCGAAGAAAATTATGATAAATGGGGGCACGGGCAGGTATTGGATTCAGAGGATGGTGATGATGCAGCTGCCATTGCCCGAGCGGCCAAAGAATTGGCTCATGATCGCGACGTGGAAGCAATTGCCGTTTTCACCCGAACAGGAAGGACTGCCATCCTGATGTCGAAGACCCGTCCTTGTGTACCCGTGCTGGCATTCACTCCAGTTGAGGAAACCTATCGTAAAATGGGCCTGGTCTGGGGAGTGACGCCTTACCGCATTCCCTGGGCGGACACCATAGAAGAAATGATCGGGCATGTTGAAACTGCCCTGCGGGAAAAGGCTCTTATCAAGCCTGGCGGTCAAGTGGTGATAGTTTCAGGGTTCCCGGTTCGAGATTTTAGGCAACCCAACATGGCTTTGTTACATTCCATCAGATAGAAAGCATCAGACAAATGATCTTTGATCAGCTTGGAAATGGTTTATTCATTTATAGAACTTCTTATACTTTTGGTCTTTCCCTTTCGTCTTTTTGAATCTAACCGTTTTAACCGGGATGCGGAAGTTGGATGGGTGGAGACCCGCTTTTTTGGTGGTACCAATGCCTTGCGGATAATGTCAACCAGCCGTTTTTTTGATTCAGCCTTATTTTGTTTTTGAGTTCGAAACCGCTTCGATTCGATCACCATTATCCCCTCCTGGGTCAATTTACTTCCGGCGAGTTTCCGCAGTCGGATTTTTACGTTGTCCGATAAGGAGGGGGAAGAACCCAAATTAAAACGCAATTGAACTGCAGTGGAAACTTTGTTAACGTTTTGACCACCTGGACCGGAGGCTTGGAAATAGGTATATGTCAATTCAGCTTCCGATATGGAAATAGCGGGAGTGATGTAGAGCATGGACAAATATTACCCCTGGGACCTTCCGCCTAGCTTTACTACAAGTCCTATATAAATGCCCTTATCTGCAAAAGTCAGGCCGATGAAAGGGTACTCCATATGACTTAAAACATCATTTTATTTATTCCCTCAATTGTCTCGCGAGCAGGTCGAAGATCAACCTCGGTGAGGCGGTTGAGTGGTGTATCCACAAGGTTAAAGGTTTCAGTTAAGGTAGGTTTGGATTCGTCAATATAAAGGAGTCCGGTAACCAGCCAATTTTGGAGCTGGGCAGCTTCCAGCATTTGAAAGGCATTTGCACGATTGGTGGGATCATAATCTTTTTCAAGTTTTTTAAGCAACACTGTCGAGCCGTCATGCATGCAAACTTCACGAACTGAACCTTCAGCGAACTCACCCAATAATTCTATTTCGTCCAAGGCCGGGATAAAGGAGATTTCATGAAGGGGTGCTTCGTGGTCCTTCCCCCAGGTGTAAGAATGAATGGCGTTCTCCTGGTTATTAAAGGTTACACAGGGGCTGATTATGTCAAGGACCGCAACCCCATGGTGACTTAGGGCTGCCTTGAGAAGTTCCTTTACTTGTTTTGCATCTCCGGCAAATGACCGGGCGACAAAAGTGGCATTGGAAGTCAGTGCCTCCATGCAAATATCCACTGGCATATATTGATTAATGCCCTGGTGTTTAAGGTTGAGACCCACTTCAGCCGTTGCCGAAAATTGTCCCTTGGTCAATCCGTAAACCCCATTATTCTCAACGATATAAACAATGGGCGTGTTACGGCGTACCATATGTTTAAAACCACCCATCCCGATAGATGCAGTATCACCGTCACCAGACAACCCAAAGGCCCGCAGGTTTTTATCTGCGAAAAGGGCGCCAGTGGCGAGCGAAGACATGCGCCCGTGCAATCCGTTAAACCCGAAGGAGCGGTTGAGGAAATATGCCGGGCTTTTTGATGAACAACCAATACCGCTGAACTTCATTATTTCCTCGGGGATGATGTCCAGGTCATAACAGGTGGCGATGATCTGGTTGGCGATGGAATTGTGACCACATCCTTGGCAAAGGGTGCTGGGGAGACCACGGTAATCGTTTTTCGAAAGACCTACCTTGTTGATTTGAGAGGGCGCTGAAGTAGCCATTATTTCTCCTCCTGAGCCAGGATTGATTCTTTTACCCATTTGGCGGTTAAAGGCAGACCGTCACTATGGCAGACAGAATGGAACCTGGAAGCCAGATCTGGCATCAGGCTGTTTAATATCTGACGAAGTTGACCGTCCCGATTGGCTTCAACTATATATATTCGTTCATATTTCTTGATGAAATCCTGGACCTCATCTGTGCATGGGAGAGCNNGCAGTTGACCCGTAGTAGATCACCCCTATCGCAGAACCCTTGGAGGATTTGATAACAGGTTTTGGCACAAGAGTTCGGGCGGTATTGTATTTTATTTTTAGACGGGTCATGTTTCTTTCCCAGGCCTGAGCGTCTTCAGTGTATCGTGCATCCTCGTCGTGACCGGTGCCACGCCCCAGCCAGGCTGCCGACGGGTGTTTGTTTCCCGGTACTGTGCGGAAGGGAATCCCATCTTCATCAATATCCTTATAGCGGCTCCAGATTCCTTTGAGCCTTTCCAGGTCAGCTTCCCAAAGAACCTTGCCGCGCTTAATCGGAGTATCAGGATAATCAAATGGTTTTGTCATCCATTGATTCATTCCCAGGTCCAGGTCGCTCAAGACGAAGACAGGAGACTGGAGTTGTTCCGCCAAGTCCAGCGCTTTCCAACCAAATTCAAAGCATTCATACACAGAGCCGGGCAGCAGGATGACGTTTTGTTTATCCCCATGGCTGATATAGTACACCGCGGTTAAATCTCCCTGGGAAGTCCGGGTGGGAAGGCCGGTGCTGGGACCGATCCTTTGCACGTCCCAAATGACGACGGGGACTTCCGCATAATAAGCGAGCCCGGCATACTCGGACATTAAACTGATACCCGGGCCGGAAGTCGAGGTCATCGAGCGCAATCCGCCCCACCCGGCTCCGATTGCCATGCCAATCGCAGCCAATTCATCTTCAGCCTGCAAAACCGCATAAGTTTGCTTCCCATCCCCGGTCTTGCGCAATTGCGGAAGATATACATTGAGTGATTCTGCCAGGGTGGAAGCCGGGGTGATCGGATACCAGGCTGCGAATTGCACACCACCATATATGGATCCTATGGCAGCAGCAGTATTCCCATCGGCCATGATGTAATCAGAAGTTGAATCCATCCTTTTGACGGAATATGGGTCGGATTTTTTCAGGTTTTGGGCTGCCCAGTCCGCAGCGAGTTTGATCGAGCTAAAGTTGGACTCTACAGCTTGTGTTTTTCCTTTGAAGTGGAAGTTTAATGCCTGCTTTATGGTATCCAGATCAATCCCCAGCATTTGAGCCAAAATTCCAACATAAACCATGTTGGCAATATAATCCCGTAATCCCGCGGACACATTGGCAGCACGTGACATTTGTTTCACCGGCATTGGATAGACAGTAATGTCTGTACGATTAATGGGAAGATTTATATCATCGGCATAGAAAAATACACCCCCGGTCTGAACAGAAGCTAGGTCCCTGCTGAACGAGACCGGGTTTAATGTGACAACTATTTCCTGCTCATCCCGCCTGGCGATAAATCCATCTTTGCTGATGCGAATGGTATACCAGGTGGGCAACCCTTGTATATTTGAGGGAAATAAATTTTTACCTGAGACAGGGATACCCATTTTGAATAAAGCTCGTACCAATGTTACATTGGCAGTTTGTGAACCTGATCCGTTCACTGTTGCAATCGTGAGGGAAAAATCGTTGATGATATTTTTAGGCATAAACCACCTTTTCTTATCGTGATGGATTAAAGTAATCAGTCAACAATGTTAGGTTGGTGATTAATCCCAACCATTAATGATGAATAAATAGATAAAAAGATGCAAATAATACTTTACGTACGATTTTTGGGAACCGCCATTCTAATACCGGTTCATGCTAGCAAAATTAATTCCAAATGGATCCAATTCGAAACCCTGACGACCAATCATACGTTGAATCGCTGCGACAATGATTTATTTTTGAATCCTCAAACATCTAAATATAACCATATTAATTAAAAGTGAGATTAGACTTTTAATATATCCATCACTGCTGCGGTCATTAGAGCCGCGCCACGTGGGAGAGCTTCCTCATCGATATCAAACTTGGGATTGTGGTGACCGGCGACGAGTCCTTTATCAGGATTTGCTGAGCCAATGAAGAAGAAACATCCGGGTACTTTTTGCAGTACCGAGGCGAAATCTTCTGAGCCCATGGTAATTTGATTTGCAGTGTCCACATTTGATTCGGGGAACAAGCGCCTGGCTACTTCCTGGATGCGGGCAGCAACGTCAGGTTTGTTTACTGTGGCGGGAGTCAATATCTGCAGGTCAATTTCCGCCTTGCAACCCAATCCTTCTGCAACAGAGTGGATGGTTTTCTCAAAGCGTTCCAAAACTCTTGATCGGACCTCCTGTGAAAAAGTACGGATTGTCCCCGTCATTTCCACCATTGGCGGGATGACATTAAATGTATCTCCGCCGTGGATGGTGCAGACGCTTATCACCGCGGTCTCCAAGGGGGCAATGTTCCGGGCGACCACTCCCTGGAGTGCGGAAATAATCTGGGCAGCCGCCAGGATCGGATCCAAAGCCAGGTGGGGTACCGCTCCATGTCCCCCTTTCCCATGCACCTTAACTTTGAAGATCTCCGCTCCAGCCATGACCGGACCCCCTGCTATCCCAAACCAACCAACAGGTTTTTCGTTCCACACATGCAGCGCCAGGGCAACATCCACTTTTGGATTGGTCAGTACGCCATATTCGATCATTTTATCGGCACCGCCCATCCCTTCCTCTGCAGGTTGAAACATAAACTTTACCGATCCGGACAATTCACCGCGAAAGGTACTTAGCATCCTGGCAACAGTTAATAGGACTGCTGTATGACCATCATGTCCACAGGCGTGCATGACTCCAGGATTCTGAGAGGCATATGCTGCACCTGTTTCTTCTTGAATAGGAAGTGCATCCATATCTGCGCGAACCAAAACCACCGGACCTGGTTTGATTCCTTCGAGCAACGCGATCACACCCGTCCCACCGATTCCTGTATGAACCTCCAGGCCCAGGGAAGTCAACTCCCTGGCAACAATTCCAGCCGTGCGAACCTCTTGAAAACCAAGTTCCGGGTGGGCGTGGAAATCCCGGCGCAGGGTCTGGGTGTACTCGAACAAAGATAGGGCCTCAGATTTAATATCACTCATCATTAACCTCGTAAAATCACTTCTCGTTTGTTTTATTGGATAAATTTTAAAACGCGGAACTTTTCTTCGTACCGCGGCGCCTCATCCGTACTGTCCTTGGAGTGTCTGGACCGCATCCGCTTCTCAAACAATGTTGCATCACCAACCTGCGATGCGTGTTCTTTCAATGCCTGTAATTTAACTTCCCACGTGGAGGTTACATCAAGAATGACGTTTGGGCTGGCAGCCAATGACACCCAGACTTCCCGAGGGGTATGAGGTTGAAAACCTTCTTGGCGAAGCAGTTCGGGAAAAAAATTGCCATTCCCGGCAGCTGGAAAGACAGCATCCAGGACAACCTGACCGGCAGCGCGGTGGTCTGGGTGATTTAGCCGCCCCAGTTCTGAAAAGAGAAGGGTTGGATCACAGGTGACCAGGATATCAGGTTTTTCGCGGCGAATGATGCGCACTATTTCACGCCGCAACTCCAAGGTTGGAACCAAAAAACCATCTTCCAGGTCCATAAAATTCACAGACCGGACGCCAATGATCGCAGCTGCTTTTTTTTGCTCCACGCGCCGTAATTTAGATAATTGTTCCGGATCCATATCCAATCCACCCCCCTTGTTTCCATTGGTTAACAATAAATACTGAATTTCATTACCAGCGCGGGCCCACCTGGCAAGCGTCCCCCCACAGAAAAATTCAGGGTCATCCGGATGAGCCAAGATGACCAGGATTTTTTGGATTTTTTCCCAATCATCTGGAAAAAAGTCATTTTTTTCGATCGCGCTTGTCATTTTCAGGTTTTGCGCAATTTTCACATGGTTGCTGGGATTTACGCCGAAGGGCTTCCAACTCGTCCCATGGTTCCACTTCATCACGGGGGAATTCCCGCCATCCAACCTCAGGCAGTTCCACGCGGACAGTTAATTGCAGGGGATTTACATCCAGAACTTTACCCTCGCCCATGGGAGTGACCACGCGCTTGTTTCTTTTGGGTAATTCCTTGCGCGCTGCAACGTACTGATCATATTCGTATACCAGGCAACAGCGTAATCTTCCGCACATCCCTGTAATTTCTGTCGGAGTTAATGAAATCCCCTGCTCCTTGGCCATTTTAATGGAAATTGGGCTGAACTCCGTTAAAAACCTGGAACAGCAACGGGTTTCCATGCCGCATGCACCCATCCCCCCCAGCATCTTTGCCACATCGCGTGGACCAACCTGCCGTATTTCCACCTGGGATTGATGGAAAAGTTTTTGCATGTCGTGGCGCAGGGATTTCAGATCTGACTTGTCCTCGTTCTCTGTTTTGAATAATAAAGTCAGGCGGGTACCGTCGAATGAGAATTCAGCTGCTACGATCTTGACTTCGGAAAGTTTAAGATGTGCTGCCCGTTCGCGGCAGGCGATCATGGCCTCAAGTTCTTTTTGTGCCCATAAACGTCGCAGAATTAAATCGCGAGGGGTGGCAAGACGTTCTACGGGTTTCCAGGCTCCTTCAGCAGGGGAAGATTTGTTTTCAACAATTTGGGTGACCTGCCCCAATTGCTTGCCACGCGAAGTCTCTACGATTACATGACTGCCAACCTTGATCTCCGGTATTGCGGATGCATCAAAGTGATAGGCTTTACCAATTTGAGTGAAACGAACACCAACAATAAGAGGTTGCATGGAGGTCATTATACCGTAAGGATATCAACCTTTTCAAAGAGGGACTTTTGGGTCATCGTATCGTTGTATTTTTCACAAAAGACCCAGGGTGACCAGAGCTAAATTCCAAGAAAAATATATGAAAGCCCATTTGCAGACTGGTGATTAAGATAAGTCCCATCAATCAAAATTGAAAATATCAATACTGGAACGCGGTTTAATATTGGAATACCTGTTGGGTTATAAAATTGGAAATGTCACTAAGCAGAAAACGCAGTTATTTTGAAAAATTTGGGAGCAAGGTTGTCAGTATCTACAAAAACAAATAAATCAGGACAAATCCTCAAACTATATTAATCGTGGGATTCTTTTTGTTTTCATCTAATGCTTCAATGCTCACGCGCGCTGCCACTTGCCCAGCGATGGATTTAAGAGCCCGGGCGGCATCAGAATTGGGTTGGGAGATAACGATCGGTTCACCTGTGTCTCCGCAAATCCGTACTGCGCGTTCCATGGGAACTGATCCAAGGAACGGAACCCTGGCAATGCCGGCCATGTCTTTTCCTCCACCGGAGCCGAAAAATTCCCCACTCATATTTTCAATTACCCCCAGGATTGGCACTTCGAGCGTGCGAAACATTTCCAACCCGCGACTGGCGTCTTCGAGGGAAACAGCCTGAGGCAAAGTGACGATTACAACTCCGGAGAGGGGAAGAGCTTGCGCCAGTGACAGGGGGACATCTCCAGTACCAGGTGGCAGGTCAATGATGAGATAATCCAACTCGCCCCAATTTACATCGGATAAAAACTGCCGAATGGCTGAATTAAGCATCGGACCACGCCAGATGAGAGGCTGCCCAGGCCTGACAAGGAATCCCATGGACATCAATTTGACACCGTGAGCTTCAGCAGGTATCAGCTTGTTCTCTTTTGTATCGGGGATGTCATGAACACCCATCATCGTTGGTATGTTTGGGCCGTAAATGTCAGCATCCAGCAACCCTACACACGCGCCTGTCTGTGCCAGGGCGACAGCGATATTTGCACTGATCGTACTTTTTCCAACCCCCCCCTTGCCGGAGGCCACCGCGATGGCATTCCGGACGGGGAGCTGCATCAGTCCCCGCAGGCGCCCGTCAGCTGGGACACTTGAATCCATCTTAATGTTCACCTTGCTTATCCCTGGAATGTCAAGGAGTGCCTGCCGGCAGGCGTTTTCAATGCTGGTCTTTAGTGGGCAGGCAGGAGTGGTAAGGAGGACAGTAAAATTTACAGTTCCACCTTTAATTTCGAGATCATGGATCATATTCAGGGAAACCAGGTCTTTATGCAATTCGGGTTCCTGGACTTTACCGAGCGCAGCCAGGATAGTTTCATGAGAAATTTTCGCAGTCATGGTCACCTATAGGAATTTTGGATTAATACGTTATTCATTCACCNNTGAGCATCCCTGGCTTGCACGGAAGGAATCGGCATTACAAGAGGAACAATTGTTTAACCGGGTCATCATTAAAATAAATGCCAATTGGTCCGGGCTGTCCAAGCCGGTTTTCTGTATACCTGAAACCAGCTCNNCGAGATGCATTTGCAGGTCGAATACTTGCATAATACCCGGCTGATTTCGATAACCTTGACTCATCGTATATGCTGCGTGTATAGGCAGCCAGTTCGTAATCGTGATCCATTTTGATGGCGTCAAACGGACAATATTCTGCGCATAACCCGCAATTCATACAGATATCGGCATCTATATTAAACATTGCCGGATCCGGAATGGGACGACCAGTAGCAGGATCTGTTGAGCGAACAATCCAGATGCACTGGGGTGGACAAACTTTGGCACAGATTCCGCACGAGGTGCAGCGAAGAATCTTTTCCCCGTTCGGACTTATATCATAAACCAGGAAGGGGATAAAACGAAATTCTTCCGGTACCGGGATCTTTTCTTCCGGGTATTGCACTGTGAAAATACCACGCGCATCCTTACTTGCCCGGTGTGCGATTCCTTTATCTGTGCGGTAGCGTCTGCCAAGCCAAGTGAGATCGTCCAGGTACGTCTCGACGAAACGTTTGAGACTCACGCTGAGACCCTTCAAAATTCCCTTACCGTAAAAACCATTCATCGGATGCTCCTAGCGATCCACTTCGCCGAGAACAATATCAATCGAACCAAGGACAGCCACTACGTCTGCGACTTTCTGTCCGATACAAATCGGTCCCAAGGCTGTCAAATTGATGAAAGACGGAGCACGGACATGGTACCTCCAGGGATTGGGTTTGCCATTTGAAATGATATAGAAACCAAGTTCACCTTTGGGACCTTCCACCCGGCCGTAAGCTTCCCCGGGGGGTACGCGCACCTGATACATTGGTTTGAGGGCCATTACCGGACCGTCTGGAAGTTGCTTGACAGCCTGCTGGACGATATGGATGCTCTGGCGAATTTCATCAAAGCGAACCATCAGGCGATCGTAAATATCCCCATTCGATCGAACGACCACGTCAAATTCGAAACGATCATAGATGGAGTAAGGTTCTGCGCGGCGTACATCATAAGGGATGCCCGATGCACGCAAAAGCGGTCCGGCAGCTGAGTATTTAATAGCATCTTCGGCTGAAAGCACACCTTGTCCAACGCCACGCGAGCGAATTATCTCATTCTCGCTTAAAAAGCGATCCAGTTCTTCTATTTTTCGAGGCAAGCGCTCAAAGAACAGTTCCTTGATCTTTTGGAGGCATCCTTCCGGAAGATCCCGGGCGACCCCGCCAAAACGGAAATAGTTACACATCATGCGAGAACCCGCAACGGCTTCGAAAATGTCCAGGAGCAGCTCTCGTTCTTCCAATGCATAAAGCATGGGGGTAAAGTAGGCCCCCAAGTCGTTAAGCAGGGCTCCAATCGCCATGAAGTGATTTGAAATCCGGGTCATTTCCGCCATCATGACGCGGATATATTCAGCGCGTTCAGTTGGCTTGATATTCATAAGTTTTTCCACCGCAAGCGCATAACCAAAATTATTACTCATAGACGATAGATAATCCAGCCTGTCGGTGAAAGGCATATTCATAATATAAGTATTGCGTTCCCCAATCTTCTCGTGGTTCCGATGGAGGTAACCCATTACTGGTTTCAGATTTACGATCTTCTCTCCATCCAAAGCGACAGCTATGCGGAAGACCCCATGAGTGGAAGGGTGCTGAGGACCCATGCTGACGATGATGTGATCTGTATCCAAACCAGCCTCGTCCTTCTGGTATGCACGCAAGGCATCATAAAGGGCTTTCTCGGGGTCAAAAGTCTGGTTTTCTGGATGGAAATTTTTAGGGTAGGTGATGTTGTCATTGAAAAGGTTTTTACTTTCCGCCATTACCAATCTGCCATCCGGCCAGCGTGATTTCAATGGCTTGGATTCCTCTTCGAAATAAGGCTCATGCCAGTCCTTGCGCATGGGATGGCCAGCAAACCCCTCCCACATCAAGATGCGCCGCAAGTCGGGATGACCGGTGAATTTTATCCCGAATAAATCCCAGGCCTCACGCTCCTGCAGCTCGGCACCGGGATATATAGAGGTGAGGGATGGAATTTCCACCGGATCAACGCGGGGGACCTGCACTTTAAAAACAAGCCCCGGTCCACCAGTGGTTTTGAATACATGGTAAACAACTTCCATCTTTCCTTCAGGTAAATAATCAACTGCAGTTACCGATGACAGAAAATCGTATCCGAGCTCATCGCGCAGAGCCGTGGCAAATGTCTGCAAATTGGAATTATCTACGATCCACCCAGAATACCCGGGGCGGGCATCAGGGTTGAGAATTCCAGGAAAGCGTGCAGCCAGGTCAAGGATGGTTGCTGAGACTGGAGTGGCCATATCTGTCTGCTAATCCTTTTCTTCGCTCGGGATCTGCGTAATTTTTCGGGGGTCAATCAAGTCAGGTCCAAGCATGGGTACTGGAATTTCTGCAAGATCTGGACCCTTCTTATACCATCTCGCCGTTTTGATAGTTTCACCCTTAATCTTTTCTTGTACCTTCATTAATCCATTTAGGAGCGCTTGTGGAGTGGGAGGGCAACCAGGTACATAGACATCCACTGGTATAAATTTATCAATCCCTGAAACGACGTTATACCCTTCCTTGAATGGACCGCCGCCGGATGCACAAGCACCCATCGCCAGCACGTATTTTGGTTCAGGCATCTGGTTGTATAAGCGTACGATGATCGGGACCATTTTCTTTGTAACAGTCCCGGAGATGATCATCAGATCGCTTTGGCGTGGGGATGGACGCATGATTTCCATGCCAAACCGGGAAATGTCATAACGGCTGGCAGCCGCACAAATCATTTCAATGGCACAACATGCCAATCCAAACATGAGCGGCCAAACAGAAGCGCTGCGACCCCAGTTATATATCTTATCGAGGCTGGTGATGGAAACTTGGGATTGCAATTCGGGAGGAATTTGGAAATCTGGAGAAACAGGCTCATTCGATTCCATAAAGAAACTCCTGGGAAGAAAAAACTTTGATGATGAAATCGGGCGGATTATAGCCGAGACTTGTCGGCGAGTCAATTTAATTATGCAAATATATATTTGCATAATTGGTATAATTAGTAGTATGAAACCAACATCCCGCTTGCGAATTCTTAACCACATTCACAAACACCAGGCGGCTTCAGTAAAAGAAATAAGTAGTGCCATGGGGATGACCGGAGCCAATGTTCGACACCACTTGGCTTCTTTGGAACTTGATGATCTGGTGGCAGTTGTCAGCCTGCGGAAAGAGGGCCCAGGTAGACCAACGCAAATCTATGGTCTGTCCCGTCGAATGATGGGAGATGGAATGAGCAATCTGGCAGGGAAAATTCTGGACACATGGCTGGGAGGAAAAAATAAGGAATCACGCGAAGCAGATCTGAAGTCCCTGGCAAACGCGTTGGGTGGGGAGACGGGTGTCAACATGCCGATCATGATGCGATTGACCAAGGCAATTTCCGTGCTAAACGAACTACACTACATGGCAGGTTGGGAGGCGAGGGCGACAGGACCGAGTATCATCCTGGGTCACTGTCCCTACGCAGCCATCATCGGTGATCACCCCGAATTATGCCGTATGGACGCGATGCTAATTCAGAATAAACTGGGTGCAACCGTGATGCAGAGTGTTAAAATGCAAATAAATGACAAAGGACTACCATATTGCGCTTTTCAAATGGTTGGGAATTAACTGAATAAAATAGATCTGCCTGATTCGATGGGAATGGAAATGATTTACAATTCCCAGAGACAAGGATGCTATAATGTCGAAGAAATTGCCGGAACCATGAATTGAAACCCCAGAAG
>DBFP01000017.1 GCA_002294405.1 Anaerolineales bacterium UBA877
CATGGGAGATAGAAAATGGAGCGAAAATTAGGGCGTTCCGGGATCGTGGTGAGTGCGTTGGGGATGGGCTGCTGGGCAATCGGTGGACCTTTTTGGTCGGGAAAAACTCCAATTGGCTGGGGGGAAGTAAACGATGAGGAATCCATATGTGCAATCCAGACAGCCATTGATCTTGAGGTAAATTTATTTGATACCGCCAATGTCTATGGGGCAGGTCATAGTGAGAGGATTCTTGGAAGCGCTTTAACCGGTCGGCGTTCCCAAGTCGTTATTGCCACCAAATTTAATGCGGTTTTTAATGAGAGCACGCGTCAAGTAACTGGAAGTGACACCACACCGGTCGGCATTCGCTCGGCATGTGAAGAATCATTAAGACGCTTGAATACTGATTATATAGATCTTTACCAATTCCATGATAATGGTTTTCCAGCTGAAAAAGCCGGATCCATCCGGGAAACACTTGAAACCCTGGTAAAAGAGGGGAAGATTCGGACGTATGGATGGAGCACAGACTATCCCGAGCGAGCCGAGGTTTTTGCCCAGGGACCTAACTGCAGCGCAGTTCAACTGCAGCTAAATGTATTGGATGACAACCCGGCGATGATTGATCTTTGCGAAAGATATGACTTAGCCGCTCTCAACCGTGGTCCGTTAGCCATGGGACTCTTGACTGATAAATATTCTTCTGAAATAAAAATCTCCGCAGATGATGTTCGAGGTGAAAACAGTCCTGACTGGATGAAGTATTTTAAAGATGGTAAACCAAACCCGGAATGGATGGACAAGCGGAATGCCATATGCGAAATCCTAAAAAGTAACGGGCGCACTCTTTCACAGGGTGCCCTGGCTTGGAACTGGGCACGCAGTGGAAAGACGCTTCCAATCCCAGGTTTTCGGACAATCGCCCAAGTAAAAGAAAATGCCAAAGCCATGCAATTTGGTCCTTTGCAAACCCGGCAGATGACTGAAATTGAAGAATTATTGGGAAGATCACAAGCTTCATAATTAAATTCAGGAAGTACCACAAAGGATAAAACGAATTGGGGGGGGATAAATTCAAATCCGCATAGCCACTAAATAAATACGATGTCAATATTTTTTTATTGTCATTCTAATTACATGGGGAAAAACAAAGGATATGCAGTCATTTTTACTTGTTAACCGCAAGCTCCTTATCTGCTGCATTTAGGATTTCATTTAGCTCGTTCGAAATAGATTCTGGCAGCTGATCCACCATCGGCGCTGCGAGAATCTCTTCCACCTTTTCCCGTGCATTCTTGTACATGGTTGGTTTACCCAAATTAAGCCAAGCATCAAATGAATGACGGTCTGTCAACGCTGGGTAATAGAATTCACTACTCCGTGCAGTGAGGCGGGTATTCTTGGAAACCAGGTAATTTCCGCTTGCTGCATATTGAGCAATATCTCCGCTAAGATCTTTTATTGNNATGATGTCTGCCCCGGCGCAAACTGGCGGGATGGTTGTTAATAGTTTTTCCATCACTGCTTCCGGTCCGGCCTGTTTGGCATCCGAAGTGCAGCCTGCCGAACTTGTTGGGAGATGGTAGTAGCGCCCCATCTGGGTCAAGGCAGCAGCCATCAATCCCATCTCAGGTGTCCCTCCGAGGTAAGCACCGTTTCGGAAATCCATTGTGCCCGTCGCATTGCTGTATATAAGCGGGCGCCCCGGATGTGCCAACTGGAAGATGACGATGGATGATAGCGCCTCGGCATTAGCCTGGCAGATGTTTGAAAATAAACTTGCAGGTCCAGTCGTCCCACAAACAGGCATCGGCATGATTTGAATGGGCATTTCCATCTTGCCAAGTTCGATATAGGCATCGAGCATCTCGCCATCATGTTTTAATGGTGCGACAGGACAATAGATCAAAGAATAATTCTTATTAGCATGAATGTTAGTTTCAATATTGCGGACTGCTTGCAGTCCAGCAATCAGGTACGGAACCTGGTTTGTAAAGTGGAGTTCATGCTGTCCATGTTTGGAACTGAATTTCATCAAGGAAAAGAATTCGTGCAGTGCCCGTGAGTGAGCGGGGGTTTCTGAGGCGCAAACCGGCGCCCAAGCCATCACTCCCATATCCAATTGCTGAAATATGCGCAACCCATTTTCGATGTCTTTAATGGTGCCATAATGTTTTTCACCGGTATGGAAGTCCACTGCAAACGTGGCAGTTCCATCAATACAATAACGGGTCACAGTGGATGGCATTTGGAAGTCGTAAATTGGATTCCTTGCACCCAATAAAAATGATCTTGGTGCAGAATTAATTGTCTCTTCGACTAATTCTTTCGGGAGCCGGGCTATCTTCCTTTCCTCATCCACTTTTGCACCATTTTTTTTCAAAATGGGGAGGGCTTTTTCACCCAGGAATTTAATGCCAATGTCCGCAAGTATGGTAAGACTTGCTTCATGAATGCGAGCTTGTTCTGCTTCATTTAGAACTTGTGCGGTGAATTTCATTGCGCCTCATTCGTATTAAGACATTAAGTTGGATTCTCTAACCTTTCTTTCAAGTTGCTCCAATTGACGGTCAGCAGTTGAATCCAGCGGAAGTGGTGAATAACCCTCTAATATTTTTTTTACCACTTCCTTTATATTATCAATTGCATCCGGCATTCCTGCTGCCTTCCATTTTTCATACGTGTCATGAAAGCCAATTTCACTGAGATACCAGACTCCCTCCCGTAATGCCTTGGAAGTGGATTTTTGCTTCATAAAGTTCACCCCCGGGCCAATCTGAACAGGGCTGGTTTCCAACCAGTCGTCCGGGAGGCATCTGATCCCTTCATGGAGACGTGAACAGCGACGGAAGATTTCCACGTCGATGACCATCTGTTCAATGCACAGGATGGTTGATCCCCCGAGGAGACCCGGTCCGACCAATATATCCGGCCAACCCAGCGATGGAAGAGCCCAATTAATAGCGCGTTCATAACTGGCTTGCGATCCTGGATTGAACTGGTCGGT